>DAHXNM010000334.1 GCA_027365375.1 Ferrimicrobium sp.
CGAGGTTGGCCTCATTAGATCGCTGCTCAAGGTGAAACAACCGACGAAGGCGCACTGCTAGCCCAAGGGCTACTACTAGAACTCGATCCATACGGACGATGGCAGCCGCTGCCAACAGAAGCAAAACAAAGAGTATGCCGATATCAAGATTGCTGAGCACGGAGGTAGCCTGAGTGTGTTCTACCAGGACGAACCCAATCAGCACCAGGAGTGCAACAATAGCTAACAAATTTCCCGCGAGCAACCCCGCTGTTGCTTCGAGGACGCTACAGCCTCTGCCGCGCAATTTTCGATAGAGATACGCTAACGAAAAACCTGCGCCCAACGGAATTGAGTCATTCATTGCAATCGCTGCTAACGAGGCACCAAAGAACCAGCGTCGTGTTAGTCGACCCAAACCGGTCGGCAAAAGATAGTAGGTCATCAACGAGTAGGAGATGTCCGAAAGCACCTCGAGGCCAAAGCCTAACACCATTAGCCCGACACTCGCCGTGGAGAGCGCCCTGGTGGTACCACTAAGTTGACCGCGCTCGCTATAGATCACAACAGCAGCGACGCCGAGCGCTATCATGCCGACACCGAACTGGAGCAATCGTCGGGTTGAGATTTTCAAAGCCAAGGTGCTATAAGCCCTTCAGAGCGCTTCGTTGCACTACCTACTCAAGTCAAACATCGTTTTACTCATGCAGACTAGGAGCCATGACGCCTATGCCAGACCGAGCACGCTTTGACCGAGACCCCAGTGCAGTACTCCAACGGGACGCCTGAGAGCACGACCGACATTAGCGTGAATGATGGCGCGACCGCCCAAGCTCTCATCTGAGCTTGGGTAGTTCGCAGGTGTTGTGCAATCGATGAAGAGAGGGAGGCGAGTGACGGAATCTCCAACAGTCGCAATTGTCGGCGCGGGAATGGCTGGCCTTGCTGCTGCCCACTACCTCGCGATCAACCACATCGACTTCGAGATATACGAGGCTTCGGACAAGCCAGGCGGTAGGGTCGCCACCAAACACGTCGATGGGCTCACGCTCGACCAGGGGTTCCAGATAGTCTTGGAGGATTATCCTGAACTCCGTCGCCTCACCGCAGTCTCCGAGCTTCCATTAAATCGCCTATATCCAGGGGTATATCTACACGATACTGGCAATCCACTACTACTTTCCGATCCACGTCGTATACCTGGAACCAAACGCCAGGCGTTGCGCACACTTGCCACACTCCTACGAATACCCGATTGGCGGTCAGCAGGACGCTACCTAAACAAAACACAGCCGACTATCAAAGACCTTGGGGCTCTACTACCTCAACCGCTTCACGATGCCGTTTTTGGACCTCTATTCCGCGGAATTACCGCTGATCCCGACCTCACCGGGCCGGCAGATTTCGCGCGATTTGTTCTCAAACGGCTCCTCAACGGGTACGCGAGTCTACCTACAGGAGGAATGGCTCAACTGCCGGCAATCATTGCAGATGGCTTGTCAGGTCACATCCACTACCTCCACAGAGCGGTCTCCGTTGCATCCGGCCAGTTAACCCTAGAAGACGGGAGCAACGTGCAGGCAGACTGGATAATCCTTGCCGTCGAACCGCCAGCACTAGGATCCTTACTTGACCTAAACCTTCCTCCGATGCGATCCGTTGGCTATGTGCACGCACTCAGCCGAAGGCGTCTTTTTGGAGTCCCTGCCGTGCTTCTCGCTCCCCTAGGAAGCCCTATCTACACCGTCGCACCTATGAGTGACATCGCAGCTAGCTACGTCAATCACGATCCTGAGCGTCACCTCATCACCGCTTCATGTGATCCAACTGTTTCTCCAGGCGAGCTGCGCGCTGCGCTAACGGCTGCAGTGAACTGCGAGCCAGAGAACCTAGAGTTTATAGAGCTCGGCGTTGTCAAGAATGCCCTACCCCGAAACTCGCGAACGGTGTCCGAGATAGGTCAACACGTCCTCCTCGCGGGCGACTACCTGGTATCCCCGTCTATGAATGGTGCGATTGAATCGGGGCGCAAGGCCGCCGAGCGCGTCATACGTACTATGAAAAGACCAGCGAAGGAGCTAACGATCGATGGCTAGAACAAACCCTCACCTTGAGCTAAGGGCTTCATCGACCGGTTCCACCCGATCTGAATTCAGAAGTGTTGGAGATCGACGAATCATGTGGATCTCCTCTCGGGCTAGCACCCGACGAGGTGCGCTGTCCGAACGCGACGGAGAGAGGATTGCCCATGCGGCCTCTACTGCAGCAAGCAGTGGAGTACCCATCGTCTGCGAGCTGTCGACATCAGGGGCAAAAATCCAAGACGGTGTTGCCGCTCTTCACGGTTGGGGAATCGCAGCCCGCGCCCTTGCTCACTGTTCTGGCCAAGTTCCTATCCTGCTAGGCCTGACTGGGCCAGCCGTATCCGGCCCAGCACTCCTCCTAGGACTCGCCGACTACGTCGTTATGGCACCAGATGCGTTTGCCTTCCTCAGCGGACCGCAGTCAGTAGCTGAATTTACCGGCATATCGGTAACAAACCAGGATCTTGGTGGAGCATCGGTTCTACTCAATCGCTCCGGGGTTGCCTTCGACGTCGCCAATGACCGGCGTGGTATCGAGGAGTCAATCCTCAGCTTCCTGAGCTACCTACCTGATTCCACCAACGAATTACCGCTTAGGATTGAGTCCGTCGATCCCGTCAATATCGATCTTGACACCCTCATCCCCGAGCAGCCTACCGCAGCATATGATGTGCGCGAACTTCTAAAAGGGATCATAGACGCCGATTCATTCTATGAGCTTCGATCCTCATGGGCCAATCAACTCGTCACCGGGCTAGCGCGATTAGAAGGACGCACCATTGGCGTCATCGCCAATCAGCCCAAAATCATGGCAGGTACACTCGACATTCCAGCAGCCCAAAAAGGCGCCCGCTTCGTCCGCTTCTGCGACTCGTTCAATATCCCGATCGTGACACTGGTGGATACCCCTGGATTCCTGCCCGGCAAGGACGTAGAGTGGCGAGGCATGATTCGACACGGAGCCGAGCTTGCCTTCTCATACGCTGCCTGCAACGTACCGCGAATCTGTCTTATCACCCGCAAAGCCTACGGTGGTGCCTACATAGTCATGGACTCCAAGGGAATCGGCAACGACATAACCTTCGCATGGCCATCCGCTGAGATCGCGGTCATGGGGGCACAGGGAGCAGTAGAGATCATCTATCGACGGGCACCAGCCGAAGAGAGACTTCGGCATCAGCAGAAGTACGAGGATGAGTATCTTACTCCCTGGATTGCTGCTGAGCGTGGCTTTGTCGACAACGTCATTGAGCCGAGCAAAACGAGGACTCACCTCGTTCGCGCCTTTGATCTACTCGCAACCAAAAAGGAGCGTCTACGCAACGCCAAGCATGCAAACTCGCCGCTCTAACGCGAGATCCGACTCAATGGATGGCCGCTGATGACAGTTTCGGCCTTTACTCAAGACCCCGCTCCCAACGCAGATCGCCCACGTTTGGGTAGGCATGCCCACGCCCTCTAACAGACCTGCTTTGTTGTATAGTCAACCGTTCATCCATGATTCGATCTCTTCCGCGACGCGCATCGAGACCGAGCTCTTCGGCGCGATCGTAGACACTACTCAAGGTGTTCGTAACGGAGCGAAGACGATAGAGCTCCTCGCCTCTGAACTTACCGTTCGTACGAGCAAGTTCCTTCAGACGAGCTTGTGAGATCGAACTGACGGCCGTGTCCTGAATCCAAGAGATACCCTTTTGATCCTTGATGAGTCCCAGACTATGGGTTAGATCGCTCAGCTCAGGTTGGCAGAGATACGCACGTTCCACCAAGGCGTCTTGGGGTGCTGAGGCACCATAGATCACCGCTCGACATCCCTGCGTAGGGTTGCTAAAGCCGATGAACTTAACCTCGCTAGTTCGACAGGTCTCAGTGCTTTCACCCACTCGAATCTCGACACGAGCGTCGTCAAGCCTGATGACACGTCCATCGCTGCCATCAGGCAGAATCGCTCGCTCTCCACGGAATAACGGCTTTGAACCCACATGGCCGACCACAGAGCTGGGGGATCTCAAAGCCACCTCCCTCCTCAACTTGGCGGTGAGGCCAGCAGATGGGGTGCTAAAATATACCCGCTCATCGCATCCAGAATCTACCCACGCAGCGCAGTCGGTAACGAACAGATTCCAAAGTGCACCAGCACTCTCGGCCACCACGAGCGCTCCACCCTCGGCACCTTCGAGTCCAAGCACAGTCGTCGATGTGGCGCTGATCTCAGTTGAACCGGGAGTCCGCACCAGAGTCGGTCCTCGCCTGACGATTTCATGCAGATCAGAGGGGGGTATTGAGTTTGCATCGACAACCAGCGTTGGGCCCATCGAGGATCGTCTGTAGTTGCCAAAACCGACAATCAACGCTGCCTCCTGAGGCGTCCTGGTTGTCACCACAACTGGATCCCCGGCATGCAGCCCTACCTGTTCGAACGCCTGCACCATGGGAACCACCTCCCTTGACGCAGCCACTACTTTGAGATTGCTCAACGGTGTATCGACGAGCAGCAACCGCTCAGGCACGGAGAGCGATCGACACGACTGGCAGAGCGTACCATCGAGCCCGACGTTCTTACCCGCCAACGTCGTCTGGCCTTGCCGAAGGATCTGTAGCGTACGCTCCTCTCCCAAGGCATGCTCCAACGCCACCTTGGTCACGGCTTGAATTCCCGACGTTCCCTGCTCGATAGCTTTCGCGAACTCATTGAGCAAAGGATCGTTCACCCTAACCTTGGACACTCCATGCCCGCCACCAGCAGGCAAAGCAGGCTGTTCTCTGTCCATGCCAACACGAGCCTCCGACTCCCATCGCGAACGCAGCTCTGCTTGTGAGTGCAATGCCTTCGATTGTCGAGTGGCCAGTGCCGCTAACTGGCGTGAACGTGAGGAACCTGATGGCCCAACCCTCATCACCACGTCATGGCGACGTTTGGAAAACACGCTCCGCAGGCTTTCTGATTGACCCTTTACCCGCCAAGGCTCAAGGCCGTTTCCGGCCAACTCTACGTCTAGTGAATGGAGCAGATGTGCCAACTCGGTCCGATAGCATAGCTCATACACAGGTAACCCACGAGCCCATCTCTCGTGATCGAGAGCAACGGTCTTACCCCCTGCTGTTGCGCTGTTGATCACAACCAGGTGCGAATGCAAGTACGGATCGCCTGCACGAGAG
>DAHXNM010000254.1 GCA_027365375.1 Ferrimicrobium sp.
ACAGGACAGCGAGCGCTATTACGATCGGTCGCCAATACTGAAGCTGAAGATGGAAAGCGACCGTAAGCACTCGCAGCAGCGCGGCGAAGGCGGCGATCTTTGCCATCGCAGCCATATATCCAGTCACCGATGTCGGAGCACCCTGATAGACATCCGGGGACCAGACATGAAAAGGGACTGCGGATATCTTGAAGCCAAATCCCACCAAGATCAGAGCGATGCCAAAGAGAAGAACGCCATCGTTGATCAAAACATGAGAGGAGAGAAAAGACCCGATCTTGAGCAGGTTGGTAGAACCAGTAGCTCCGTAGACTAGTGCAACACCGTAAAGGAAAACCGCAGAGGAGAACCCACCCAAGATAAAGTACTTGAACGCCGCCTCTCTAGACAGTCCGTCCCTCAATCGGAAGCCGACCATAATGTAGAGCGCAATCGAAAGGATCTCCAGCCCCAAGAAGATGACGATAAGATCGTTGGCCTGTGCCATGACTACCGCACCTGTCGCCGAGATCAATAACAGAGTCACAAACTCCGGTCCCTGCCCCGCTACCGTTCGGACAAATCCGGGACCAATCAGCATCGTCAGCGTCAGCGCCGCGGCCACAATGATGCCCACCACCGCAGAGAAACCGTCATTGGAGATCGCGCCTGCGATCGCCAGAGAGGGCCCATGTTTATCCACCAGTCTCAAGAGATTCGCCGACCATGCCCCTTCACCAAGTGCAGCTAAGAGGCCAATCCAACGATAGAGTTCAGGATGCTCCTTCCGCCCCAGCGTGGCTGACAAAGCCAACACCAGCAACGCGGCGCCAAAGAGTATCATCTCCGGAGCAATCGCCTGATAGGAGATCGCAGGAAGCCTGATCGGCAACTGTGATACCAGAGTCGCAAACACTACTTAGCCCCTCCAGTTGTGATAGAAGCCACTGCACTCGACACCGACGAGTTGGTAAGTGCCGGTGCCGTTTTTACGTGGTGCACAATAGCCGACGTCGTCGGATTAATCCGCGATAACAGCGGTATCGGGTAGATTCCCAGAAATACGATAATCGCCACCAGAGGTAGAAGTAGCAACGCTTCGCGAGGAGCCAGATCGCGAAAACTGCGCTCATCTTTAGCCACTCCATGGAACACCCGCTGATAAGCCCACAAAAGATAGACGGCGCTCAAGACCACGCCGAGCACTGCGACCACCGCCCACCACCGATGGGTTATAAAGGTACCAAGGAGAATCAAAAACTCACCCACGAACCCATTCAAACCCGGTAGGCCAATCATGCCCATCACTACCAGGATAAATACAGCGGCGAAAATCGGTGCCTTCTTCTGAAGACCACCCAGCTTGTTCATGTCGAGGGTCCCACGACGCTCGTAGATCATCCCCAGCAAGAGGAAGATAGCAGCCGTGTAGATCCCGTGGTTAACCATCTGGAGTGTGCTGCCAGAGAGACCCTCTGTTGAAAACGCAAAAATACCTAACACAATGAAGCCCATGTGTGATAGCGACGAGTAGGCGACCATGCGCCCTAGGTCGCGTTCACCGGCCGCCACAATCGCACCATAGAGAATCCCAACCACGCCGAGGGTCAACATCAACCACGCCAACTCTCGCGATGTAGCTGGGAATAGCTCAAGGTCAAACCGAATCAGACCATAGGCCCCAAGCTTGGCCATTACTCCTGCCAGGATCACTACCGCCGGAATCGGCGCCGCCCGGTAGGTATCCGGAGACCAAGTATGGAAAGGAAAGATCGGAGTCTTCACTGCGAACGCAGCGGCGAAAGCCAAGAACAGCAGGATCGCCGTATCCTTTGGAAGCTTTGTGTGCATTAGAGCAGGCAAGGAGAAGGTGAGGTGTCCAGTCTGATGATCATGGATAAATACCAGGGAGACGATACCTATTAAGAGCAGCGCCGAACCGGCAAAGGTGTAGACAAAGAACTTGATGGCTGCTCGACCCGATGCTCCTAGGCCGAAATCGGAGATCAGAAAATAACTTGGAACCAGGGTCAGCTCAAAGAAGACAAAGAACAGGAAGAGGTCAAGAGCAGTGAAGCTTCCCATGCAGGCCGCCTCTAGAAGCAGCATCCAACCGACGTACGCTCGGTAGTCCTTCACGCCCTTCATGGCGAACATGGCGATGGCGAACAGAACAGCGGTCAACAAGACCAGCACCAGCGAGATGCCATCGGCTCCAAGATACCAAGCTATCCCAAATGCACCGATCCAGTGAACCTTGGTGACAAATTGATAAGAACTCGTATGAAGCTTGAATACTATCGCCATGCCAATGGCCATCCCCAGCTCCGCCAGCGAGATCGCGATACCAAAGTAACGGACTAACTTTTGGTTTTCAGTTGGCAAGGACATCATTGGGACCACGAGAGCTCCCAGGGCGGGAAGTGCAATCAGCCAATCGAGTAACGTCATCGAAATTCCTCTCTACCGCGCCGCACTCACGAGCACATACACAACGACCACAACGATCCCAGCGACCATAATGAGGAGATAGCTCCTTACAAGCCCAGACTGCACCTTTTTGCCGAGCCCACCAACCCAACGAAACAGCCAAGCGACGCCCCCAACCGCACCGTCAATGACGGTTGGGTCGATGACATGGTCAGTAAACTTCGCGAGCGCCGTTCCCCCACGCGCAAATGTCTTATCGTACAGGGTATCGATATACCATCCCCTGAAAAGAACCGCTGGTTCGAGTTCCCTGCGTTGGGAATGGTTACGCCAGAGACGCCAGGCGAAGAGGACGCCGAGAAGAGCAACAACGGCATCGGTAGCCGGGAGCAACACCTTTTCGGCCGAGGAAAGATGATAGGAGACCAGCGAGGAACCGAATACGGGTGCGAGCCAATCGTGGAGGAAGCGAAGTCCTGAGTACGGCAGGTTAAGTAGTCCAGCCGTCGCCGCCGCAATCGCCAGCACTATAAGAGGAATCGTCATAATCCTCGGCGATTCGTGCGGATCATGGCCATGAGTGACCTCCTGCCAGCGTGCCTTGCCATAGAAGACGACAAACACCAGACGGCCCATATAGTAAGCCGTCAAAAGAGCAGTCACGACTCCGACCACCCAGAGCAACTCATTACGACCGAATGCGTCTTCGAGTATCGATCCCTTCGAAAAGAATCCAGAGAAGGGTGGTACCCCCGCGATCGAAAGCCAGGCGATAATCATCGTCCAAGCCGTGATCGGCATCAACTTAGCCAAAGCTCCCATCTTGCGAATGCTCTGCTCGTTATCGAGCGAATGAATGACCGAACCCGAAGAAAGGAAGATCAACGCCTTATAGAACGCATGCGTCACCATCAAGAAGATGGCAGCAACATAGGCTCCAGTCCCAATGCCGAGCATCATATACCCAAGCTGGCTCACCGTAGAGAAGGCGACAATCTTCTTAATGTCGGTCTGTGCGGTCGCGGCCATAGCCGCCACGAAGGCGGTAATAACACCTATGATTGCGATCGTCATTGAAGCAGCATGTGCAAGTGCGAGGATGGGAGAGAGCCGAGCCATAAGGTAGACTCCAGCCGTAACCATGGTAGCGGCGTGAATTAGGGCCGAGACTGGAGTTGGACCCTCCATGGCGTCAAGCAGCCATGTAAAAAGTGGCAGTTGGGCGGACTTCCCAGCTGCGGCGAGAAAGAACAGCAGAGCTATCGCCTCTGCAGTTCCGGTCGAAAGTTGATGAGCCCCAGGCAGTATCTTCGAGTAGCTCACCGAGTGGAGCTGCATGAAGACCAAGAACGTCCCCAACATGAAGCCCATATCACCGATCCGGTTGATGATGAACGCCTTCTTCCCGGCACTTGCCGCGGTTGGACGTTCAAACCAAAACGAGATCAGCCAGTAGGAGCAAGCGCCCACTCCCTCCCAGCCCAGAAAGGTAAGCGGGAGATTGTTAGCCGTGACAAGAACCAGCATCGAAAACACGAAGAGGTTGAGATAGACGAAAAACTGATGGAATCGCGCATCACGCTTCATGTATCCAATCGAGTAGAGATGGATGAGCGTGGCTACACCCGTGACGAAGAGGATCATCACGACCGATAGTGGGTCTGCCCGAAATGAGATATTTACTCGGAAGCCACCCGCTTGGAACCAGGTAAACAGGTGCAGCACCTGTGTTCGGCTAGACCCGTGCTTGGTCAGCAAGAAGATCCAAGTTCCGACAGCGGCTACAAAACTCGAGGCGACCGCAATAGTCCCAAACCAGCCTGCACCTGGATCTCCCATCCGCCGTCCAAATGCGAGCAGCAATAAGAAACCAAGCAGCGGGAAGCCAACCACCAATCCCAAAACAACCATGTCTAGCCCTTCAAACTCGAGATGTCATCGACTGTGATCGTTGCCCGATGCCGGAAGATTGCAACGATAATCCCAAGACCAACCACGACCTCAGCGGCCGCTACTACGAGAACAAAGAACACAGCGAGCTGACCACCGACATCGTTGAGCATCCTTGCATAAGTCACGAATGTCAAATTGACTGCATTCAACATCAGCTCGACCGACATGAACATGACGATTACATTGCGGCGTGTAAGGACCCCGAAGGCCCCAAGACCAAAAAGGAGTGCCGCTACAACGAGATACCAACTACCGGGAATCGTCACTGCTGCACCTCCCGTCTTTCACTAAGGTGTGCCGGCTCGATCGCGGCAGTCTCGGCCACCATACGCCGCGACAGAATCACAGCACCTACCACCGCAATAACTAACAGAGCGGCGGTGAGCTCAAACGGGAGCAGGTAGGTAGTGAAGACCGAGCGTGCCAGCACGCCGACGTTAGAGCCAGCGGTCAACTTGCCGGCGCTAGAATCCGCCCCAGTAGCCCAAGCGCCAGTAGCTACGATGAAAAGCACGGCCAAGATCAGCGCCACGCCGACACCAGCCAACGCTACTCTCACGGTGTCACCAGCGAAACTCGCTAGCTCCTCTCGATCGACACCTAACAACATGATGACGAACAAAAACAGGACCACAACAGCTCCTGCATAGACGACCACCTGCACTGCCGCAAGAAACTCTGCACCCTCCTCAATGAAGAGAATCGCCACGCCGAAAAGAGTCATGACGAGAAACAAGGCCGCATGTACCGGGTAGCGAGCTGTCAAGAGCCCTACCCCACCAACGGCGATGATCGCCACCGAGACGATGAAGACAATCAGCTGGGGAACCGAAATTACCGAGGCGATGATCACCAGACCTTCCCTCCAATCTTTCGAGCAATCCGATCCGCAAGAATCTCCCGCAGTGGAAACATCGCTGACATCTCATCCTCTGATATATCCGACTGGCCGCGCTCTGGGAGCCGAACGCCATAGCCCAACTCTCCAGACCAACCGGCGACTCCCTCGAAGTTGGGATCCCCTGAAGGTGCGGTGGCTCGCACCCACCCCGAGGTATCCTCCTCGTCCTCATCGTGCCAATCCTCGAACGGAGTCCGACGTGGATGTCCTTCGTCGTCCACCACAAGCTCAGCCTTGGTGTAGATGGCATCCTCTCTGCTAGTGAACGAAAACTCAAACATCTTGGACTCAGTGATAGCCTCCGTAGGGCAGGCCTCCACACACAAGTCGCAGTGGATGCAGCGCAGGTAATTGATCTCATACACGAAACCAAAACGTTCACCTGGCGATACCGGTGCCTCTGGGTCGTTGTCGGCCCCACGAACGTAGATGCATCTAGCCGGGCATACTCCAGCACAGAGTTCACAGCCAATACACTTTTCCATCCCATCTGGATACCGGTTCAGCACGTGCCGACCGTGAAAACGAGGTGGTTTTGGCCGCTTCTCTTCTGGGTATTGGCGAGTCACTCGTGGCTCCGCCATCTGCTTGAAGGTTATTTTGAAACCCCCAAGGCCGCTAAGAAGCCCCATGGTCCTCCCTCCTATCTTGAGGTGGTTCGATCTCAGCTCGCGACGGTCGTGCTAACTCTCGTGCCGTGCTCCGGTCGCGCCCGACGGCAATCGCACGGTAAAGAAGTAGACCACCTATGATACCGAGACCGACCATAGCAAACCCGAGTGGCCGTGAGACTCGCATTGCTGCTACCACTAACAGCCAGACCAGCATGACCGGAATAAGCACCTTCCAGCCAAGGTCCATCAGTTGGTCATAACGCAGACGCGGAAGCGCTGCACGGAACCACACATATATGAAGAAGAAAATCGCAGTCTTGACGACAAACCATGCGATCGGCCAGAGCCAATGGAGGAACTGTGGATCCGGACCATCCGGTCCACCGAAGAACATGGTGACCATGATCGCTGACATGGTAATGGTGTTCATGTACTCAGCGAGGTAGAAGAGGGCGAATCTTATCGATGAGTACTCTGTGTGGAATCCTCCTACCAGCTCCTGTTCGGCCTCGACAAGGTCAAATGGTGGTCTATTTACCTCGGCGGTAATGGCGACTATGAAGACAATGAAGGGTATCACACCCAATCGAATGATGTTCCAGTGCGGTATAAACCCAAAGAAGGTCCCGAGCTGCTGGCTGACCATGTCTCTCGTGGAGAGAGACCCGGTTAACAGCACGACTGATGCTATAGATAGGCCCATAGCCGCCTCGTAGGAGATCATCTGAGCAGAGGCTCGCACCGAACCAATCAGAGGGTACTTTGACCCTGAAGACCAACCCGCGAGCATCACACCGTAGACCGATATAGACGACATCGCCAGCAACAGAAGGATCCCTATAGGTGGATCGGCTACTTGAAGTTCAGTAGTATGCCCAAAGATGTGGACAATACCACCCACCGGCACCAAGGTGAAGGTGATGAAGGCAGGAATCACCGATAGATACGGTGCCAACTTAAAGATGAACTTATCCGATCGCTCAGGAACCAGATCTTCCTTGAAAAATAGCTTGATGCCGTCGGCTAGGCTTTGCAGGATCCCGAATGGGCCAGCACGATTTGGGCCGATCCGGTTCTGCATGTCAGAGATGACCTTGCGTTCAATCCAAATCGCCAATAGCACCGAGATCATAAGTGCGATGAAGGCGACGATGACCTTGATCACCACGATCAACACGACAATCCACGTAATGTGTCCCGACAGTAGCGGATCGTTACCCATTGCTCTTCTCCACCCTCACTTTGACCCAGGATTGGTCACCCAACAACTGCTGCGTCGCTGGTGTGACCCCTTGCACCGCTAAGAACAACGACTGATCCTTCGCATGCCTAACTACCATCTCAGCAGAGCCTGCTCCCACGAGACGACAGCGGTCACCATCTGCGAGCCCAAGTTCCTCCGCGACAGCGGGTGCCACAACGAGCACAGGTTCACGAATAGCTTGCTTGAGAAATGGATTGGCCAGCAACTCCGGCGAAGAATCATACAGTCGAGGCACCAGGCTGAGCCAGTGCTCACCCTCGGAGAGCGGCTCGAGCTCGATCACCCTC
>DAHXNM010000344.1 GCA_027365375.1 Ferrimicrobium sp.
CTACAGTGACATCATCGCAGCTCATAGCCACTATTTTACCACACAACCACCCCTCACGCCAGCTCTCATGACCCCAATTCTCACCCGCCAATGAGTTACTTACCTGGGGTTCAGGTTGGGATACTGACCCATGCTCCTAGCTCTTGCCATGGAGTTGGGCAAGCTGACGGGAGAGAGCAGACGAGGTAATGGATCCAACATGGCGCATTAGGACGCGACCTTTTGGAGAGATAAACACCGTGGTTGGGAGTGCACTCACTCCGTATTTTGCCGCCACGCTCCCTTGTCCGTCGAATCCAATGGCGTAAGGTAGGTGATAGTGGTCGATGAAGGTATGCACTGCAGAAGTGGAGTCGTTGATGTCGATACCTACGAGCTTGACATTGCCTGGTAGGTGTCGAGCCACCGACGCAAAGCCTAAAGCCTCAGATTGACAGGCCGAACACCATGATGCAAAGAAGTTAAGTACCACGAAATGACCACGGAGTTTTTGGAGTGAGACCGTTCTACCGCCTGCAGCACCCACGTTGGCGAGCGTGAAGCTCGGCGCGAGGGTAGAAGTGGATGCGGGTGGAGATGTCAAGGCGTGGGCAGACAATTTGGTATTCACGCCTAAGAGATTCTCGGCTACGGTAGCGAGTCCGTAACCAGCCAGTGCGACATTGTTCGGGAGCGTTCTGTAGCTGCCGTAGGCGCGTACTCTCCCACTTGGGTCGATGAATTCGAGCTTGGAATTGCCCACAACAGGATTGCTTTGGCGAGCGATAGTTCGGACCCCGTACGCAGACAGTGTCGATCGTAACGATGCGGGTGAGCCGGTGAGGTAGTGCCAAGACGTGAGGTTGCTTATTCCGTGCACGCTGTCGAATGCTATGTTGCTCACTACTAGTGGAAATTGTGAATTGGTGTTGATCGTTACGAAGGCAACCCGAGGCGAGAGGGAGCCTAGATCAGCCACCGCCTCCTGAACGTCCTCTATGTAGTTTGAACAGGCGGACTGGCATTGATTGCTCATAAATGTCAGTATGACTGCCTTACCGCGAAATGACAAGAGATTGACGGTATGTCCGAATTGATCTCGGAGGGAAAAATTCGGAGCTAGATACGTAGTTTTAGCTGTAAAGACGCTGAGCCTGAGTGACTTCGTTACTGCCGGGCTGAGCGAGGTCAACGTCGATGAGGATGAAGGCGAGTCAGCGATCACTCCTGTCACTACGAGCACCTCTGTGGAGATCAGCATGAGTCCTAACGTGACGGCAGCCGCCGACAACCATCGAGGTACCCTTCTTCTGGGGCGCTGGGTAGGTCGTTCGCCCAGGACGGTTGGGGCCCAAGTCGAGGATTCTCCATATGATCCGAACATATGTTGGCTGGTTGTGTCGGTAGCTCCTACCTTTGCTAGCGCACGTCGACGACCAATCACAAGGACAACAAGGGTGAGTGCGATGGCTCCAACGAGTAAAACGCCAAGGAGGGGTCCTATCGATGCAATTGCGCCCGCCACTGTCCCAGCAACCCCGTCGACTGTCACGATGAGGGCGGACGAAGACTGAGCGCCCCGTAAGTCTGAGACCCAGTAGTACACGATGTACACGCCAACCAGCGCGAGGAGCGCTCCTGCGGGGCGTTCGAGGCTGGCAGAGATGCGACGCAGTGTTTTAAGCTTGAAATTCGGGATGAGTGCGACCGCGACCGCAAGTGCTGTGAGCACTGAACCCATCCCTAGCGCATAGGCAAAAAATGCGCCGATACCCTCGCCGATACCATGTCGAGTAAATGCTCCAGCTACGCCAGCAAGGAACACAGGGAGTGTACATCCAAGAGACGCCAAGGCATAAGAAATACCAAAACCGCCCATCGCTCGCAGATTATCTTTGCCTCCACCAAGTGGGCGGCTGGTCCCCGGTAGTCGTAGGCCCACATGGCGACCCGAGAGCGTCAAGATTCCGATCACGATCAGGACCACTCCGATCGTAGCCCCAATTTCGGGGACAACATTCATGAATGTTGCCATGCCTGCACTCACCAGAACCCCTGCGACAGCAAAGACGACGACAAAACCGCCAGTTGTGATAAGCCCTACCAGAATGGCACGAAATAGTCTTACTGATGAAGAAGCCGAACTGTCTCTAGAGCGAGTAGACCACGTGAGATATGCCGGCAGCATTGCTGCCCCACATGGGTTCACTGTTGATGCCATTCCTACGACGAACGCGTAAGAGAGTATCGCCCAAGTCATAGAGCAATCCTTATCTCGTAAAGAGGCCCTATACAACCCGGCCAAAAACCCGAAGTCAAGGTCCGCACGCCTTGACGCCTCCCTGATGGCTGTAGACGATGTGCCAGAAGTAGTGTGGAGGTCAATCTCGTTATGTGCCGGAGTGTCTCAGCCGACAATGTCTCGAGCCAGCAGCGCAATACCTTGCCCCCATGACGAAATCTGAGCTGCTGGTAGAAATGCGCGTCCAGATTTCGTATGGTCGTCAAAAGGGGAGGCTAGATAGCGCTCTTTGCCATTTGGGCCAATGAAGTACACGATCGAGGAATGAACGATGTCTGCATTCGGATTAGGTGCAGACACTACGATGTTGTAGTTTCGCCAAATCGATTGAAGGGTTGTGGTCGATCCGGTACCGAACTGCCAAGAAGGAATTTTATTGAGTCCGTGTGCGTTTGTAAAGGCTTCCATCGTCGCAGGCGTTCGATAGAACTGATTGACATTGACTGCAATAAATGCCACGTGAGAGGCTGTCTTGCCGAGGTCGTGGTACGCATCGACAAACTCTTGCGCGACGATCGGGCAGATGTCTGTGCAATGTGGATCCATGAACTCAAGAACGACAGCACGTCCGCGCAGGCTCTGTAACGACATCGGTTGTCCGAATTGGTTGACGAGACTGAATCCTGGAGCTTGCGTGTTTGGTACTGGGGACAGCGCCATTAGATTAGCGAGCGGCGTGGAGATATTTGACGGGATCCCGCTAACCCGAGTGGCTCCTACCGATGCGGCGATTTGCGCGCTGCGATGGCGGACTGTGTAAATTGCGAAGACCCCACCGGCGAGTACAAGTACCGCCAAGAGGGAAAGCACCATCGGCCAAGCTATCGGGCGTTTGGGCTTTGATCCTTTGAATGCCGAACTCTGCTTGGCGCTCGAAGGTTCGTTAAGCGGTGAAGTAAGTTTTTCCATATCTTTTCCTACGATAGCTAGAAAACATGTTAAACAAGGCAAGATCCCGTAGTCGGAATCTGTACCGTCGCCACGTGCCTATGGGCTCATTGTAGTAAACGAGGTACTCTGCCGGAGCACATTGGCGAAACGTCTTTCACACGTTACTTATCTTTGTGATCGCTACCGTTTGGTGCTTACGTGAACCTCCATCCTTCTCGTTGTGGCTGAACTCATACTTTCTTGCTGGCTGAATCGGTCTGGGTTTGCCGGAGGCTTTGTTCCTTAGGAGTAAGGATGGAATAAGGCAAAAGTGAACCCCGGACCGAAGAGGTATCCGTCTGAGCTGAAGGAACGAGTGACCAAGATGGTGCTCGATCTGCGTGCCCAAGATCCGAATGCCATGAACGTGATCTCACGTGTGGCTCGTCAACTCGGCGTGGCTAGCGAATCGTTGCGCACCTGGGTGAGGAGGGCCGAAGTGAAACTATTCACGATACGGAACACGGTTCTCCCTTAAACAACCCAAGAGGTGACGGTCCCACCCAAAGCAACAAGACGGGTACTCTCCCCGAGCTGCAAGGCGAGGATCTTGAAGGAGTACGCCTCTCTAACACTTGACTCTTGGAAATATCGAACGGCTTTTGGCTTTCGACGTTGCCATGTATCCTCTCTTCCTCCTGGGGTCATGTCCCAGTTGATAGGATCGACATTCCTGCGGAGCCGGTCCCTTGGCCCCGCCCCTACCTTCAGATAGCAGAGGTTTCGCAGCTGCTTGCTACCGGTCCGATAAGCGAGCATCGCAACCGTATTGGAGTGTCGTCGGTTTGGCGCCTCGGGGTGCTCCCTCTTGTCAACCGGAGCACACGACCACCGGTCAAGGGTATCGACGCCCGCCTTATCACGTTCCGTGCAAGGGCCAATAGACCAGGTTCACGCCGCCTCTATGCCGGACACTACCTGGTCAATAAACGGGACTCCCGCCGGGCTCATCCCGGGGCTTAGAGAAGGACCCCCGGTTTTGATGCCATTCAATTTTTACGACGCCCCATCAGTGACATTCGAGCTGGGATATCTCAGCCAAACGATTCTGGCACGTCTCCTTAGATCGCCACCTGACGCATCTCGTTTCGCCTTCTCCCTGACGCTCACCAAGATGGTCTTTAGTCAACACAGCTCAGGGTGGTTTAGCGCCTGCCCCCACAGGTCCACATGAAAGGGCAAATCACCTCCATCTCTCGCACGGCAGAGCATCTAAAGGTCTCCTACATAGCACCTCCTTCTACGCTTGTGAGTCACCATCCAGGAAAGCCGGGGCGGTTCACCAAGGTCCTCGACTACCTGCCTTATCGAGGGGTTTCCACTCTCGAGAGGTCTGACTGCGTCTTCTTTGAATTCGTCACCAAATTGTCGACGAGTCTTCTCTTTCCTAGTTGTCTGATCCTCTATTTGAGTTGGGAATGAATCCCCTTATGCTCTCTTGGAGAGCGTCACACTTTAATCTGTGACATTTTTATAAATCAACTCTGAGAGTCATTGGAGAAATATGGCTTCTGACCAGGGCTAATGAGCGCGCTCGGAGAGATTCGAACTCCCAACCTTCTGATCCGTAGTCAGATGCTCTATCCGTTGAGCTACGAGCGCTAGCAGGAAACATACTAGTTTACAGGCCGGCAGGCTGGGTCGATGTTCTGGAGGTAACAGGGTCAGG
>DAHXNM010000348.1 GCA_027365375.1 Ferrimicrobium sp.
GGAGGTGCTGGAAGAAAACACCGATAGCACGGCCCCTTGGGTGCGTCAAAGACGGTGACTAGACCTTCAAATCGATAGATAGATCCATGGACCACAGGAATTCGAGCTGTGGTCGCTGCGTCATTTATGAGGTATCGAGTGTTGAAGTTGTCGGTGCCGTCAACAACGAGGTCGTAGTCGGCGATGATCGTGGCTACGTTGGTTTCGTCGAGATGGCAATCGTAGGTCAGCACATCAACTTCAGGATTTAAGGCGTTAATAGCTGCTTTGGCTGAGTCGACTTTGCGTTGGCCGATCGCGGCCGTCGAGTGGATGATCTGTCTTTGTAGGTTGGAGAGATCCACTTCGTCCATGTCGAGTATGCCAAGAGTGCCTACACCCGCTGCTGCCAGGTAGAGAGCAGCTGGTGAACCGAGTCCGCCTGCCCCCAGGAGGAGTACTTTGGAATCTAATAATCTGCGTTGTCCCTCCTCACCGACCTCTGGCAGGAGCAGGTGGCGGTGGTAGCGACGACGTTGTTCGTCACCGAGTCGGTTTGGGACACACCAGTCACCCCCTCGCTCTTTCCAGGCTTCGAAGCCTCCGATGAGCGATGCTACCCGGGTATAGCCGAGTTGGCCAAGAGTTGCCGCTGCGAAGGCACTACGGACTCCGGCCGCACAGTAGACGAGGACAGGGGTGTGCTTGTCTGGAATCGCGCTCTCTACCTGGAGTTCTAGGTTGCCTCGGGGAAGAAGGACACTGCCAGGGATGATCCCTTGAGCAAACTCTTCTGGCTCGCGCACATCAAGAAAAACCCAGTTGACATCGGGATTCGCCTCCACCTCTGCGGCTTCAAGCTCATTGATTTGTGTCTTTGCACTCGCAAGCAGATTACGGAAGTTTGACATCAACTGAAAGGGCCTCCTCCCTTCATGCTACCAGTGCTCATGGTGTATAAGCGTGACCGCTTCTCTGCGTTGGCGTCGACGTGGCGAACCAGTCGTCTTTTTACTCGCTGAGTGTCCAACACAGACGATACCCAAGGGCTCGAGTCCATGAGGCAGAGCCAGCAGATCCCGCAGCCGCTCCACACCATGGTAAATGCCCATGAAGGTCGCACCGAGACCTATATCGACGACCTTTAGTAGGAGTTGCATAGTAGCGAAACTGGCGTCTACAGTCCAATAGGGCTGAGGCCAGGCATCTTCGAAAGCCATGCCGGTGTCGGCTTTATCTGGCTCCGCGTAGCGAGCAAGATATGCTGGTTTGTTGACTATCGGGAAGATGAGGGCTTGCGCCTGCAGAAGACCGCCATGTGTCGGTGAGTTGCGCAGCCAGTCCTCCGTGGTGATGAGTTCGAATATGTTGCGTATGCGTCCTAGATCTGTGACCACGATAAGCTCAGTACCCTGGGTAAAGCCTGCTGATGGTGCCCTGATCGCGGCTTCGCAGAGGGCAAGAACTTGTTCTATCTTGACGGGTTCGTCTGTGAACGATCGGTGCATGCGCCTGCGCCGCAGGAGGGTATCAAACTCCATCGTCGTAGAGGGTTCGATGAATAGAGGAGATCATCAGCTTATCGGCAAGGATAGGCGATGAGTCGTTGTCGGATATCATCGTTCATGGCAGCTCCTATCACAGTCATAGCGAGTGCCATTCCCCCCTCAAACATCGCTCTGTCAGCCTCAGGTGACTTTGCAGCCTCGGTGAACTCTGGTTGATGGTTGACGGCGGGCCAGGAGTTGATGTTGACGAGCGGATGAATTGCTGCCACCTCGAGCGAGATATTTCCCATGTCGGTAGAGGCTGACAATGGCTGATCATCGACAGGGAAGGTGCGGCCAATCTGCGTCGCTTCGCGAACGTAGATCGCTGCGAGGTCCTCGTCGGTAACGAGCTGAGAATAGGTAGGTCCGCGATCGGTAATTGTGCAGGTGGCGCCGGTTGCTAAAGCTCCTGCCTCGAAACATCGGTCGACCCGTGGCGCGAGATGTTCGAGGTCTGCAAGCGTTGCGGATCGAGTTAGAAACTCCCCCTCAACCAGCGAGGGGATGATATTTGGAGCATCGCCTCCCTTGGTTATGATCCCATGGATGCGGTCGTCGGCAAGAATGTGTTGGCGCAAGAGCCCAATCGAGGTTAGGGAGATCGTCATAGCGTCGAGCGCGTTGATGCCTAGTTGTGGTGCCGCGGCGGCATGCGAGTCCTTCCCCTTAAATGAGACGAGGAAGTGGCGTGCTGCTTGCACGTGCATTCTATCGGCCTCCATTGGGGCAGGATGTAGCATCATTGCGATGTTGGTGCCGGTGAAGACCCCCTCCTCAAGCAGGATGATTTTGCCACCACCACCCTCTTCTGCTGGAGTTCCGATGACGCGAAGGGTAATGCCAAGCTCATCGACGAGATCGATGAGCGACGCAGCACTGAGAAAGGCGCTCGCGGCGATGATGTTGTGACCACAGGCATGCCCAACCTGCGGGAGTGCATCGTACTCTGCACAGAGTGTGACCACCAGGTCGCCGGATCCAGCTTCACCGAGTACTGCGGTGTCTAGACCTCCGACCCCCTTTGTGGCCGTGAAACCAACCGACTCGAGTTCGGCGGCCAACCATGTCGCAGCCTTGACCTCTTCAAAGCCAAGTTCGGGATTTGCATGAATCCTATGAGAAAGGTCGTAGGCACGACCGTAGTTTCGCTCTGCCGCTGATCGTATTGCCTTCCGTTCTGCATCGTCTCGTGGCATTGTTGCTGCTCCAACCAAGTTCTTAGGCGATGACGGCGACGATGTCGCCTGTTCCGACCGTGTCTCCTGGCTTGACTTTGATCTCGCTTACGGTTCCGGAGCGCTCAGCGAGGATCGAGTTCTCCATCTTCATCGCCTCCAAGACGATGACTGTGTCTCCAACGCTGACCTCTTGCCCGACCTCGACGGAGATCTTGACCACCGTACCTTGCATCGGCACGGTCACGGTTCCTGATCCAGAAGCTGTAGTTGGAGCACCCCCTTGAGGTCGTGCGGATCGAGGCGTCGGTGCTTCTGAACGTGATGGATTTGGGCGGGTTTGGGTGACTTGAGCCATCTCGGGAAGGTAGAGTTTGACCGCGACTCGCTTCCCATCGACCTCTGCCACCACCTCGGTTGGGGCAGCCGAGGCTTCGCTGGGGCCGGTAGCCGGCGAGACTGTCAATGCACTCAGATCTAGGCGATCCTCTACCCATTTGGTCGAGTGTTCAACGGTATGGAAGTCTGGGTGTTCTAGTATGGCGAGATCTGCCGGGATGGTTGTCGTAACCCCTTCGAGCTTGGTTTCTCGTAGTGCGCGGATCGCCTTAGCTATAGCACGCTCGCGATCAGGTGCCCACACGACTAGTTTTGCAATCAGGTTATCGTAATACTGGCTGATAACGTCACCTGCCTCGTATCCAGCGTCTGTGCGAACTCCGGGGCCGTCCGCGCGGTCGAAGCGAACAATTGGACCGGGAGACGGCATGAATCGCCCTCCCGACGGATCTTCGGCGTTGAGACGAATCTCTATTGCATGTCCGGTACGGACGATCTGGTCTTGAGAGAGAGGCAGGGGTTCGCCAGCAGCAACACGAAGTTGGAGCTCCACCAGGTCAAGACCTGTGATCGCCTCAGTGATGGGGTGTTCGACCTGGAGACGAGTGTTCATCTCCAAGAAGTAGAACTGTCCATCTTGGTAGAGAAACTCGACCGTTCCCGCGTTGCGGTAGCCACATGCCCGTGCGACTTTGACGGCGGCCTCACCCATTTTCACTCGTATCTCATCGGGGAAATCGGGAGCAGGAGACTCCTCAATGAGTTTTTGATGCCGCCGCTGGCAAGAGCAGTCCCGTTCGCCTAGCCAGAGGAGGTTGTCGTGGGCATCACCAATGATCTGCATCTCTACATGTCGAGGCCAGGTGAGGTATCGCTCTAGATAACACTCATCTCGACCGAATGAGGCAAGTGCCTCTCGTTGGGCGGACGCAAGCGCTTCAGCTGCATCTGCGGCTGAATTCACCACTCGCATGCCGCGTCCTCCTCCGCCGTAGGCCGCCTTTATGGCGACTGGCCAACCGTGCTGTTCGCCAAAGGCTACGATCTCGTCGGCGTTTTGCAGCACTTCAGCAGTGCCCGGCACGCCGGCAACGCCTGCCGCGGTTGCCGCGATGCGCGAGGAGATTTTGTCGCCCATCACCTCGATTGCTTCTGGAGGTGGGCCAACAAAGACCACTCCGGCACTCTCGATAGCCCGGGCAAAATCGGTATTTTCGCTGAAGAAGCCGTAACCTGGGTGGACGGCCTGGGCTCCAGTTCGCTCAATTATCTCAAGGATTCGTTCAGTATTGAGATAGCTATCTCGAGCAGAGGTCCCCGGCAGGTTGTAGGCTTCATCGGCGTAGCGGACATGCATGGCATCTCGGTCGGCATCCGAGTAGACGGCGATTGTGGTGATACCCATCTCTCGTGCCGTCCGGATCACACGAACCGCAATCTCTCCTCGGTTCGCTATTAGTAGCCGTTCAAACACCTGTGCCGCCTTTCTCGTTTGGTTTGCCTTGCATCTCTCATACCCATCCAAGCCTGGATTAGCCTGCCTGACAAAGATGGTTGGCTAATACTCATCCCCTAGGGTGCTGAGTAATGGACACTACTACTCCATGGCGGATAATCCTACTTGATGAGACCGACTCGACGAATCGTATCATGATAGACCGCTTTGCTCCGGTCAGCCTGGAACGGCTGGTGGTTGTGGCCGATCATCAGGTCGCCGGGCGAGGCAGAAGAGGTCGTGGTTTCCACGACCTCCCTAGAAGTATCTTGGCCTGTTCGGTGTTGGTCCGACTACCAAAGCATGCGGCTATCAACTTGCTACCGCTTGCGGTTGGAAACGCCGCCCTGCTAGCAACGAGGTCTCTTGGAGCCTCTGAGATCGAGTTGAAATGGCCCAATGACCTCATGATAGCTGGAGCTAAGCTCGGAGGTATCCTTGTCGAAGGTAGCGTTGGTAACGCGACCTTCCAGGGAGTACTCGGACTGGGAATCAACCTTACCGCTACGCCCACACTCGCCGACGCGCGCGTTCTTAGTCGTCTCATCGACGTGTTGGATGACAAAGCATGGGAGAACTTCTTCTCGCTACGTGATGCTCTGTTGGCAAACTACCTCAGCGAACTCGACGGTCAGATTCGGGAGTTGTTGCGCGGGCGAACGGAATTAGTGCTGGCAAGTTATAGAGAGTTGTGCTCAACGCTTGGGCGTCAAGTTCGGATTCTACGTCCCGAAGGCGAGCTGATAGGATTGGCAGAAGACATAGACCAGGAAGGCTGTTTAGTTGTAAATACCTCTGACGGTCGAACTGTTGTTCATGTCGGTGATGTAGAACATCTTGGCATAGTGGATGATCTGTAGCTTTGCTGCGAACCAATAAATCGAAGGGCGCGCGTGCGTTAGGGTTGCAGATGTTGATAGCTTTGGAGGCGGCCAGTAGCTGGTGGTCGGGTGACAATAGGATGTGGATCTGCTCATTGGTAACTGATGGCTAGCGACCAACGAGCCTCGCTGAGCCCTAGGACTGACCCTACTGGAGGTTCTGATGCCGAGAGGATGGATGCAGTGGAGACCCTAGTTGGACGTGGTGCAGAATAGAAGGTGTGCCGAGCGGCGGTTCAGTCCAGCCCTCTGGCCGGTAATGTGACGATTGAGCGAGGAGGACTGTATGTCAGTTGAGTTCAGCGAGGAGCACGAAGCACTTCGCAAGGTTGTGGCCGATTTCGTTGATGCTGAGGTGCTGCCTAACGCCCTTAGATGGGATGAGCGAAGTGAGTTCCCGCTTCCACAGGTGCTAGAACTCGGTCAACTTGGACTGTTTGGGATGATCTTCCCTGAGACGTACGGTGGTGGTGATGGAGACTTCACCTCTTTGTGTATTGCAGTCGAAGAGTTGGCGAAGGGAGATTCTTCGTTAGCGATAACGTTGTCGGCTGGGGTGGGACTCGGAGCCAATCCTATCTTTCAGTTCGGTACCGAGGAGCAGAAGCAGCGGTGGTTGCCTGATCTTTGCGCTGGCCGTGCGCTTGGTGGTTTTGGACTAACAGAGCCCGATGGAGGTTCTGATGCAGGAGCTACGCGCACCAGGGTGGATCGCCAGGGGGAGCGCTTCCTCTTGAACGGCGCAAAGGCTTATATCACGAACTCTGGAACTCCGATCACGTCACTTGTGACCGTCACCGCGCGAGGAGAGGAGGGAGTGTCAAGTTTCATCGTGCCATCAGGTACAGCAGGATTTACCGTGGAGCCAGCGTACAAGAAGTTAGGCTGGCATGCCTCCGATACCCATCCACTCAGTCTGGTCGATGTTGACTTAGGTCAAGAGGCCCTACTCGGTGATCCTGGTCGTGGGTTTGCGCAGTTCCTTGCAATCCTAGATGATGGTCGCATCTCGATCGCAGCACTTGCACTTGGTTTGGCAGAGGCGTGCCTGCGGGAGTCGCTTGCCTACGCTGCGAATCGGAACGCCTTTGGAGGTCCAATCGCTCGCTACCAGGCGGTTTCGTTTAAGTGTGCCGACATGGAGGTCGCTATTGAGGCATCACGGCTGTTAATCTATCGGGCAGCTTGGCTGAAAGATCACGGGCGTCCATTTAAGAGGGAGGCAGCCGTTGCAAAACTTTATGCGACCGAGGCGGCCGTCTCTATAGCTCGCGATGCAACTCAGATTTTTGGAGGAGCAGGTTTCATTGAAGAGTCTCCAGTTGCGCGCTACTATCGAGACGCCAAGATACTTGAGATTGGCGAAGGGACATCAGAGGTGCAACGCTTGGTCATTGCACGTTCCCTTGGCCTACCTACCTCTTAGGAGAACATTATGAAGGCGCTTATTCTTGCTGGAGGGTCCGGAACTCGACTTCGCCCGCTGACACATACCGCATCGAAGCAACTAGTGCCTATCGCTAATAAGCCCATTCTTTTTTACGGACTCGAAGCAATTGCTGAGTGCGGCATCACGGAGGTAGGCATTGTGGTCGGGCACACAGCCGCCGAAGTCAAAGCAGCGGTCGGCGATGGTTCGATGTTCGGGCTGAAGGTGACCTACCTCCCTCAGGATGCACCTCGAGGGTTGGCTCACGCTGTGTTGATTGCCAGGGAATTTCTCGGTGATGAGGATTTTGTTATGTATCTCGGCGACAATTTTCTGGTTGGTGGTGTTTCAGATATTGTCCAAGGATTCACAGAGCGCGATGCTTCCACGGCTGCAAGGATTCTGTTGGCAAGGGTTCCCGATCCTAGGAAGTTTGGTGTTGCCGAGATCGCAGGTGATGGCTCCGTCTTGCGCCTAGTCGAGAAACCTGACAACCCTCCGTCGGACTTGGCGTTGGTCGGTGTCTATCTTTTTGACCACCGCATTCACGAGGCTGTCGCGGACATCGAGCCATCAGCACGGGGAGAACTTGAGATAACTGATGCTATCAGTTGGCTCATCGACCATGGGTTTG
>DAHXNM010000019.1 GCA_027365375.1 Ferrimicrobium sp.
AACAAAATATACTTATCGAAGCCAAGCCGTATGAACACAGTTACCCTCATTGTTGGCGTACGGATACCCCACTGATCTATAAGGCTGTAAGTTCTTGGTTCGTCAATGTAACCGCCATCAAGGAACGTCTCCTCGAGCTCAACCAAGATATTGCATGGGTACCAGAACACGTCAAGAACGGCGCCTTTGGCAAATGGCTGGAGGGGGCACGCGACTGGTCGATTACCCGCAATCGTTATTGGGGTTCGCCGATTCCGGTATGGAAGAGTGACGACCCCGCGTACCCAAGGGTTGACGTCTATGGATCTCTTGACGAGATCGAAGCCGACTTCGGCGTGCGTCCGGACGACCTCCACCGGCCGAGGATTGATGAGCTTGTACGACCAAACCCTGACGACCCAACTGGTAACGCTATGATGCGCCGAGTACCGGACGTCTTGGACTGTTGGTTCGAATCGGGTTCGATGCCCTTCGCTCAACAGCATTACCCGTTCGAGCACCGAGAGACCTTCGAAGCCAACTTCCCTGCCGACTTCATCGTGGAATTCATCGGACAGACACGTGGGTGGTTTTATACCTTGCATGTGCTCTCAGTCGGGCTATTTGACTCCCCTCCCTTCAAGCACTGTATGGCCCATGGCATCCTCCTTGGCAACGACGGACGCAAGCTATCTAAACGACTGAAGAACTTCCCCGATCCTTGGGAGGTGTTTGAAGAGATCGGCGCTGATGCCATGCGGTGGTTTCTCCTCTCCTCCTCGGTTCTAAGGGGGCAAGAGATGCTCTTGGAACGTCAGGCTATGGTGGACACCGTCAAGCGGGTAATCAACCCAATCTGGAACGCGTTCTCCTTCTTGACGCTGTACGCAGAGGCCGACGCCATAAGGGGTAGTTTTGATGCCAGCTCAGAACATCTCCTCGATCGTTACATCCTCGCCAAGAGTCATCAACTGACTCAAGAGGTCACCGAAGCCCTCGATCACTTCGACCTGTCGAGAGCCACGAGCCGCATTGAGGACTTCCTCGACGCACTCAACAACTGGTATATTCGGCGCAGTCGCGATCGCTTCTGGGCGGCCAAGGGCAGCGCGGAGGACATCGACATCTCCAAGCAGCTGGCATATGATACCCTGCACACCGTGCTAGAGAACCTCTCGACGCTCACCGCACCCCTGCTGCCAATGTTGAGTGAGTATCTCTATCGAACCTTAACTGGGGAGCGCAGCGTACATCTCGCCGATTGGCCATCTCCCGATCGACTGGGTGCGAAGGACTCCAAGCTCGTCGAGGAGATGGAACTCGTACGTGAGATCTGCTCACAGGTGCATAGCATCCGAAAGGCAACCGGTAACCGTGCACGGCTACCACTGCGCTCCGTTACCGTCGCCAGTTTGACACCACTCGACCTTACCCCGTACCTCGACCTCATCGAAGCCGAGACCAACGTGAAAACAGTGCTCATTACCGATGACTTCGATCGCTTTGCCCATCAACGACTCTCAGTCAACCCAGCGATTCTCGGTCCACGCATCGGAGCAGCTACCCAGCAGGTGATTCGCGCGATCAGAGAGGGCGAGTACACGATGGATGACGGCGATCCAGTGGTGGCTGGAGTTCACCTCGAGGCTGGCGAGTACTCGCTCACCCTTGAGGCCGTAGATCCCGCGTCTATGCGAGTGCTCAGCGATCGTTCAACCGTAGTTGCACTCGATCTCGTCACAGACGAAGCCCTTGAACTCGAAGGACTCGCCCGTGATCTAATACGCGCGATTCAACAACATCGCAAAGGGTCAGGCTACGACGTAACCGACCGTATCGACCTAGTGCTTGCGCTCACAGATCCTAGCCATCGCCTCGGCAAGGCTATCGGCGAACACGCCGCTGACATCACAGCCCAGACCTTGACGACCACGCTTGAGCTAGTGAGAGATCCTGACGGACTCGCCCAACCGACACAGGTGGACCTCGATGGGATCTCGATCACCATCTCGACTACGTTAGCATCAAAGTAGCCGACTATTTGGTCAGCGGCTAGGATGGGAAGCCTTTGAGGCCAACCTGCGTTGGGTAATGAGATGCAGTATCACAACTACCACTGAGAGGAGGACGCATGACGCTTCCATCAGCTGTTTCAGTCCAACCAACAACATCTGAGGCCTTGCGACAAGCACGCTGGGCTGACAAGGTACAGGTATTAGACGCACCAGGAGCTCCGCTGCAGTCTGATCACACCATCGTAGCGATCACGTCTGAAGCCGTTACTCCAGAACTCCTCAGCGCTGCATACGATGGCGCAAAGGTGATAGTGATCCTTGCGCCTGAGGACGGATCCAAGATGCCAGATGCACTGCCAGGATACCGAGGGTTGGATCGCTCGCCCGTCGGTGAATGGATTCTCGCTACGAATCGTGAGATCTCGGTCTTGGCACGTACCCCCAGTGAGTTCGCAACCCGCACCTCGCTTGCGACGTTTACGCCGCCCCAAGATGCAACCACCCTAATGACGGTGAATATCGCTCTCAAGAACTATGTCGTAGCTAGCCAACAGCCATTGGGTCATGGACTCCTGACGGTAATCGGACTCGACCTAGCGACCCTCGCCGCTCCTCGCTCGTGGCCAGCAAGGTTCATGGAGCTCCTGGTCGCCCAGCCTGAAGGCGAATCCACCAAGACGCTGGGCGTCGGGATCGTCGGCTATGGCCCCTACGGAGGCATGGGTCTATATCACGGTACCGCCTCTGAGCAGACACCTGGCCTCCGCCTGCTGAGCGCGGTGGATGCCAATCCAACACGTATCACACAAGCCCAGCAAGATTTCCCCGGCCTTGTTGGCTATCGCACTGCAGACGAACTCTTTAGCGACTCAGTAACCGACATCGCGATAATAGCTACTCCGCCCAACACCCACTTTCAACTCGCCCTTGCAGCGCTCGAAGCCGGTAAGCATGTAGTGGTCGAAAAGCCATTGTGCCTTACCATCGACGAGGCAGACAAACTGATTGACGTGGCGGAGAGCAACGAGAAGGTCTTAACTGTTCATCACAACCGACGTTGGGATCAAGATTACCGTACATTATTGTCACTTGTCGATGCTGGAGTGATCGGCGAAATCTTTAACATAGAGACCTCGGTCGGCGGTTTCGATCATCCTTGCAGGGCGTGGCACTCAGATACCGATGTGTCAGGAGGGCTCGCATACGACTGGGGTGCACATCACATCGATTGGATTCACCAACTCTACGGCACTGCACCAGAGCGTGTCTTTGCTTTTGGTCACAAACGTCGCTGGCACGAGATGACAAATCTTGACCAGCTGCGTATCCATCTTCAATTTAGCGGAGGACGCGAAGCGACCTTCTTCCAGAGTGAACTCGATGGCTTTCGCCGTCCCAAATTCTATGTCCAGGGCACCGAGGGGACTATCGTCGGCAACTATGTACCCTTTGAACAACCCCGGGTTGAACCGGTAACCGGCTATCGCGTAGATCGTTACCATTATGCCGAGGCACCCGTAGTCCTTCAGGTAGCGCTCTACGAGGGACCTGGTCGCCTCGGTCACTACCAGCCCGAGTTGGTCGCACCCGACACCTTCGGATTCCACCGCGACCTCGCTGACCACCTGCTCGTTGGTACGCCACTCGCCGTCCAAGCGACACAGATACGCGAGGTTGTAGGCGTGCTTGAGCTTGCGCATCGCTCGAGTGATCTAGGCACTCTTCAGACCTTGACATCACGGTGAGGGTAGCCGTCTGCGGTTTGGGTAGCCACGTTGCCCAAGTCGGTGTCATTCCTGCCCTCAGGAGATCAACATGGACCCAGTTCTTAGGTGGCACCACAACGTCAGCTGAAACCGCCCAGCAAGTGCTCACCGACGACGAGCGCCGCTACCCACATTATGAGGCCATCCTGAACGACCCCTCGGTCGAAGCAGTCTATCTCCCACTACCCAACGATCTTCATCTCGACTATCTTGCCAAAGCTCTGGAGGCCGGCAAGCATGTGCTCTGCGAGAAACCGATTCTAACCTCAGAAGCTGAATATCGCGATCTTGAGCGCTTGGTGGCGACATCTCCCAGCCTGATCGCTGAGGCCTTCATGAGCTCTTATCACCCTAGATTGCGCTCGATCCTAGACCAGGTAGCCTCCGGCGCCTTAGGTGAGATCATCAGCATGCAAACCTCATTTACCGGCTACCTGAGCCCACTCGACGGTTACCGACTCGATCCCACACGAGGAGGCGGTTCGCTATTCGACGTAGGCATCTACGCTCTCCACCCAATCGTCGCACTCCTGGGAAACGATCCCTCCGCCATCTCGACAGCAGTGATGCCAAGCAAAACGAACCCACCCGTAGACCTAACCATGAACTGCCTTCTCACCTACCCTGAGGGCGTTAGTGCAACATTCATCACGTCCTTTGTCAGCGGAGAATCCCAGCACATTCGTATCCTTACTCGCCAGGCCACCGTCGAGGTCACTCGTGCCTGCACGCCGAGTTCCGAAGATACCAGCTGGACGGTCACCACTGCAGATGGAACTACTAGCTACAACGCTCGCGGATACGACCCATATCAGGCGATGGTAGACGAAGTATTTGAAGCATTCACAGACGGGCGCGAACCCGCCTGGAACTTAGCTCGCGCGCACCAGCTCGCCACACTCCTCTTTCGCATCAACGACACCTGGCAAACTGGAACGGTGGAATCCTAGCATTTCTCACAGTTCTAACAAAACTAACAACTGACGCCTGTCGCGTTCAAGCCGACAGCCACGTACAAGCCGACAGC
>DAHXNM010000023.1 GCA_027365375.1 Ferrimicrobium sp.
TGAGGGTTGTACACAGCTGTGCATAAGGTTGTGGATGAAGGTCGGTTGGCTGTGTTCTGGCTGAGTTATTGGTCCTGAGGTTGTTGTTGCCACCAGTCGAGAACGCGACGAATGGCCTCTTCTTTTGGTAGTGGCCCCTCCTCGAGTTCGATCTCCATCAAGAGGGCTAGTGCTTGCCCTACCAGTTTGGATGGAGGTATCTGGAGGAGGGTCATAATTTCGGTGCCGTCCAAAGCTGGGCGGAGAGAGGCTAGAGCATCCGCCTCTTGAAGTTGTTGTACGCGCAATTTGAACTCATCCATCCGGCGGGCCATGGCGAGAAGTTTGTGCTGATTGCGGGTGGTGGCGTCGCAGATGGTGAGTTCGTTGAGGTCTTCGTAGAGTTCGCCAGCATCACGCACGTAGCGACGGACGGCGGAGTCGGTCCAGCCAGCATCGTACCCGTGAAAACGCAGATGAAGTGCGACGAGCTTTGAGACCTCCTGAGTGATATCTTTTGGAAAGCGGAGCTCTGTGAGGATAGAGGTAGCCATTCGAGCGCCCACTACGTCATGAAAGTGAAAGGTCACCCCCTCCGGTCCAAAGGCTCGAGTTTTTGGCTTCGCGATATCGTGGAGGAGAGCTGCGAGCCGCAGGCGAAGGCGGGGGGAACATTTTTGTACAACGGCGATTGTGTGAGCTAGAACGTCCTTGTGATGATGGACCGGATCCTGCTCAAGACGAAGGCTAGCTAGGGCTGGTAAAAAGTTGGCTGCCAGCGGCGTGTCTACTAGTAGTTGGAGTCCCTTGGTCGGGTCGGGAAGGATCAATAGACGACTGAGTTCATCTCGGATGCGTTCGCGGGAGAGAATGTCGAGACGAGGGGCGAGTCTTTCGATTGCAGCGAGAATTCCGTCCGCTGGTATAAGGTCAAAGCGCGCGATGAAGCGAGCGGCCCTCAGCATGCGGAGCGGATCCTCCCCGAACGAAATATCAGCGGAGAGCGGTGTAGTAAGACGGTGTGCGACGAGGTCTTCAACCCCGTGATATGGATCGATAAGAAGTGGCTCTGCGGTTGTCAGCTCAATTGCAATCGCGTTAATGGTGAAGTCGCGACGTGCAAGGTCATCTGTGAGCGAGGTTGAAAATCGAACCACGGGTTTACGACTAGTAATCGTATAAGCTTCAGCTCGGTGGGTGGTGATCTCGAGCCGAGTGGCACCTAGCGAGCAAGCGATGGTACCGTATCGTTCGCCTGCTCGGTTGATGGAGTGAACGATACCGGCGAGCGCTGCCAATATCTGATTCGGTTCAGCATCGGTGGTGAGGTCGACGTCGGTGTTCTCTGATGTGGTTGGGCCAAGGAGGAGATCGCGAACGATACCTCCTACGAGATAGAGGTGGAAGCCGCGCTCGGCGAATCGCTCGACTATGGGCTTAAGACCTCGAATGGTTGGCTCAAAACGGTCGGGGATCACCTAAAGTACCTTCCTAAAGTTGGTGGCGAACAGCCCAGCTTAACTGAGATAGACCTAATGAGAAGGCGGGTCGATGTTGTGTTGGCGGAGTGCGTCGGATCGCATCCTATAAAGCGCTGCTATGAGGTCTTTATCGACGATTCCGGTCTGCGCTATCCGGTCTGGCTTTCTGGAAACACCAAGCAGCGCCTCGATGGTTGCCACGGTTGATTCTGCGAGAGCGGTGAGGTCATAGCCGCCTTCAAGGAAGGCAACGGTCCTTTGCTTTGGCACGCACTGGAGTGCCCACTTCGTAAGGTAGAAAAAGTCATCGGTGCTGTAGCCAAGGTCGGTGAGTGGATCGGCTCTGTGGCCATCAAAGCCGGCTGAGATCAACATCCACGTTGGTTCAAAGGCGGTGATGCTAGCGCTAGCTATGGATTCAAGTGCGGCCAACGCCGTTTGCCCGCTGGTGCGTGGTGGTAGCGGGATATTGATGTTCATCCCCGCCCCTTTGCTCACTCCGACATCGACAACCCTGCCGGTGCCCGGATAGAGGGGGTGTTGGTGAATGGATACGTAGAGCACCGACTGCTCAGCGTAAAAGATGTCTTGGGTGCCGTTGCCATGGTGAGCATCGATGTCGACTATGAGAACCCGCTCTCCCTGGTCGACGAGTGTCTTCGCGGCTATGGCGATATTGTTGAAAAGACAAAATCCCATCGAGGTGTCTGCGGTGGCATGATGTCCCGGGGGGCGCACGGCAACAAAGGCCGCATCGCCTTCTCCGCGTTGAAGGCGGGCTATTGCATCAAGCCCAGCGCCGGCTGCAAGAAGGGCGATGTCGTAGGACTGATATCCGACTTGAGTATCGGCGTCGATGGGTCCGCCTCCCATAAGACAGAGCTGACGGATCTCTGCGACATGTGAGCCGTTATGAACCCCCATGACGGCGGCGGAACTCGCTGGTGTTGGCTGAAACCGAACTATGCCGTCTTCAAAACGGTCAAGGACCGACATGATTACCTCGAGCCGACTAGCTGACTCTGGATGATATATACCGGTGTCATGCTCGAGGTATTCGGGATGGGTGCCGAACAGTACGGTCATGCTCCCATGCTACTGGTTGGACATCAACTGACGGTGCAGCCTGTTTTGCAGCCAATCCGATGTCGGCAACTAGGGTTTGGATGAAGAGTCCAAAGTATGGTGGCAACTCAAGAAAGGACCGTTGACGCTAGTTGGCTGCGCTGAGAAGTGTTGGTGGTATCCAGATTCGATATTCGCCGTGGTATGGGAATTTGCACGCGGTGCTAGTTACGGCGCCAGCGCAGGTATGGGTCCGTGACCCAGAGATCCTTATGCGCGCGATGGCGGTCGGAAGGGAGATGGGGTACTCACGGTTTTTGGTACAGGCTACAGGGGCTACCCAGAAGGCCGTTCTGCTTGATTCCGGCTTTCAGGAGGTTGATCGGCTTCACGTCCTCTTTCGCAGGAGTGCGCTAGCTCTACCTAAGGTTCCAGGGTCCGCTGGCACAGGTCGACTCCAGCGAGCGAGCCCGCTTCATGTGGATGAGGTGATCCGCGTTGATAACGCTTGTTTTGAGACATTTTGGGCGATGAATCCACTTGCGCTATCAGAGGCGGTTGCGGCTACACCAAGAAGTCGGTTTAGGGTTATGACGGTAGGCGACTCTGATGTTCTTGCGGGCTACGCTATCTTTGGCTTAGGTGGCGGCGAGGGTTATCTCCAGAGGATCGCTGTAGATCCTCGTTGGCAGGGGCGTGGATTCGCGACCCGGCTTATCGTTGACGGATTGCGTTGGGCCAAGAGGTGGAGAACACGGCGAGTTGGAGTCAATACACAACAGCGTAACGAGAATGCCCTCAGGCTCTACCTCAAGCTCGGTTTCGAGTTGCAGGCGGAGGGTATCTCGATTTTTGAACCTGCTCCGTCGTAGCGCTCCCATTTTTATCCTTGTCTTGCTGATGCTCGTTCCCCGGGTAGGGGAGCAGCTCGCCTCTTCAAAAGGGGCGCTGAAGTTGACCAAAGATGTCGGAGTCCAGGTTGGCGTGAAGCCGATCTCAATCGACTTTTCCTGGTCGGGCCGGACGTCTGGCGCGGAGGCGTTCTTGGTTGTCTACCAGAGCACCTCCTCGCGGTTTCAACTTAGCCAGACGCTTCGATCGGGTCCAAGTGGTTCTCCACTAGCACTATCTCGGCCGCGTTCTTTGGCTTTGCTGGCAACTTCGCATGGTTACCAACTCAGTTCTCACATCTTTTCCGATATATCTTGTGGTGCCAACTGTGCTGGTGTATATCCAGTAGAGCTTCGGATCGCCAATAGTCAGACCGGAGTTACGCTAGGCCAAGTCATAGTCGGGGTTCCGTATTTCCCATCGAGCAGTGCTATTACGGCGCCACTTGGGGTGGCGCCTATCCTGCAGATGCAACTGCCTACACCCACCAAGCAGCTTAGGACTGCACTGTCACGGTTATCGAGCTCGGCGGCAGCATCTACGATCTCGTTGGCTGGGTCGGTTGGAACATCGGTAGCTACCCAAAAAGAGTATGCGAGAATGTTGGCGTCCTCGGGTTCACATCAGCATGTGGTCTCACCCTATGCATCGCTAGCGCCAAACTGTAGCAATGTAGTGCAGTCGCCGCTTATCGGTCTGGAGTCGCGTCTAAAGCTTTCCGGTCAGATTAACGGGACTACATCTAGAACTGCAGTGTTGCCACAGTCACCAACGCGCCTTGAACTGGGTGAACTCCACCGCGATAAGATCTACACTACCGTGGTGCCCGATGGCGTTCTGAGTCAACTCGCCTCGGTTCTCTCGGTCTCGGATCCAGCTTATGTACGCGGCTTGGGTTTGACGGTTTTGGGGTCTAGTAGACAGTTGAGCACCGAGTTTGCAAACGCCAACACCCCCGGAGGCTATCAACGACTACTCGCTGACCTTGCACAGTTCTACTTTCAGGCCCCAGCGCAAAGTGGGCGAGTGGCGACGATGGAGATCGATCTCACCACCCCTGCCCAGGTGGTAGACACCACCACAGTCCTAGATCGACTTCAGGCGACCCCGATGTTTAGGATGATGACGGCAGCTACAGCGGCCACACTCCCTAGTAGCCAGATCTCCCAGTCCGATCTTCGGCTAGCCTCGGCTCCCAGGGGACACTGTGCGATCACATCAAAGACAGTGAGTAAAGGGCTGACTCGCCTCGGCGCACTCGCCTCGGCGGACACCGGCTCGAGATCCGGACTGGAGGGCTTAGTTGGACTCGCACAGCTCGCAACCTCTGGTAATAAGACGATCGATCGGCGTGCGATGTTGCTGTTGGATCAGCAGGAGCGTGCACTTCTAGCTCAGGTGCAACTCGTAGGATCCAAGACCATTACGCTGACCTCGCACAACGTGTCGGTACCGCTAACGCTGTCATCGAAGTTGCCTTTTCCTATTGGAGTGCAGCTCTCGATTCGCTCATCTGAGATCACCTTCCCGAAGGGATCAAAGCGAGTGATTAAGTTGAGTCGAGGAACTGCCACCGTATCGCTGCCTGTGGTGGTGAAGGCGCTTGGAACCTTCGCTGCTTCAGCGGTGGTGTCAGCCCCAAATGGAGCGGTGCTCGTCACCAGCAACCTTACCGTCCATTCGACTGGATTCTCGACCGTAGGAGTCGTCTTGACGGTTGGGGCTGCTCTGGTTTTGGCTACATGGTGGGTTCGCACTGCGCGCCATCACCGCAAGAAGACGAGCGACTAGTGCTCGCGCAGCTCAAAAGACTGCTCTTTGGAACCCGCGAGTCGGCGAGCCAAAATGCCGCTCTTCTGGCGGCAGGTACCCTTACCTCCCGGTTGACTGGGCTGGTACGCTTGGTGGCGCTTGCTGTGGTACTTGGTGTACGCCCCTTGGCAGATGCCTACAACCTAGGCAATAACACGCCAAATATGTTGTATGACCTGCTATTGGGGGGCATAATATCGTCGACCCTGCTGCCGGTCCTCTCAGCTCGCTTCAGCGTCGCAGGACGTCGTCTGGGGGCAAAGTCACAGGCAACGATCTTGACCCTTGGTATCGCCGGTCTGTTGATCGCGACGGTTATCTTCGAACTGTTGGCACCAGCGATCATTGGCCTCTACACCATCGCCAATCATCATGGCTATGCGGTTGCTCAGCGCGAGTTAGCAACGGAGCTGTTGCGGCTTTTTGCTCCTCAGCTCTTTTTCTACGGTGCGATCTCTCTTTTTACGGCAGTGCTCAACTTGCGAGGGAACTTCGCCTCTGCAGCCTTCGCTCCGATAGCGAACAATGTCGTCTCGGTACTGTCATTGGTGATATTTGCCGCGGCATACCCAGGTGCGAATCTTAACGTCGTCCTTGCCCATCGCGAGGCGGCACTCATCCTTGGACTCGGCTCCACCGCTGGTGTCGCCGCGCAGATGCTTGTCTTGTTGCCTGTGATGTTCCGGTTGGGGGTCGAGTTCCGTCCCTCGTTTGCGTTCCGTGATCCGGCGGTCAAGGAGATGTTTGCCCTCTCCTCGTGGACCGTTGGTTTTGTGATCGCCAACCAGGTGGCGGTCTTTGTCGTCCAGGCGATTGCTGACCCGCGGCCCGGCTACATCAGTGCCTACAACTACGCCTACCTCTTCTTCCAGCTCCCGTACGCGATCGTCTCGCTCTCGATTATGACCGCCCTGCAACCACGGCTTGCCAGGCTGTGGGCGCTAAACGATAGGCTCGGCTTTGCGACCAACCTATCGCGTGCGTTGCGGGCGAGCGTTGCCATCACGCTGCCACTCGCGGCGATTATGTTGGTGGCGGCTCCAGTGGGTCTAGATATTGTGCTTCGATATGGCGCAGTTAGTCTGTCTGGGGTACGGCTGACAGCGGTGGCGTTAGAGGGTTTTGCGGTTGGTCTGCCTGGTTTTGCGCTCTTTCTCTCGATCGTGCAGGGCCTGCAGGCGACCCGAAATGCGCGAGTGGTATTCATGCTCTACGTGGTTGAGAACGGCCTCAATATCGTGCTCGCCTTTTTGCTCGTGAATAGGTATGGTATCGCCGGACTAACAGTCTCGTTGTCGGTCGCCTATACCGTCGCTGCGTTGCTCGGTCTTATAGTGCTGCTCCGGATGCACGCGATCCGGGCGCTATCGGATATGGTTCGCGTGTGGCTACGCCTTGGAGTCATCGGGGCGGTGCTCGCGGTGGTGTTATGGAAGACGCTACCCTCGATTGACGCCCACCGAAGTTTCGGATTCCTGCTCCAGACCCTGGGTGCGCTGTTGATTAGTGCGGGGATCTTTGTGGTTCTGAATGTACTCGCAGCTAGACTTAGCCGCCAGAGAAGGGAGAGCCATCGATGAGTGTCGCGGTGGTGGTAGATTCGGCATCCGATCTACCCAGTGAGCTTGCTGATGCCTTGGGTATCAGGCGTGTGCCGTTGACTATAAGTCTTGGCGGAGTCGACTACAAGGATGGTAGCGAACTCTCTCGCGAGAAGTTTTGGGAGCTGGTTCGCTCATCTGGTGAGTTGCCAAAGACGGCTGCCCCATCACCATCTCAGTTTGACGCCGTCTTTAGCGAGGAGCTAGAAGCTGGCGCGAGCCACGTGATTTGTCTCACCATGACCAAGGATCTCTCTGCGACCTACCAATCGGCGCTCACTGCGGCTAGTGCGTACTCGAATCGTGTTTCGGTCTTCGATACCCGGACGCTGACTCTCAGTGAAGGTTTGATAGCTATCGCCGTTGCGACGGCAGCTCAATCCGGAGCCGATGTCGAGGAGTGTCAGAGGCTCTGTGCCTCGGTGATAGCTAGGATTGTCACCTTTGGAACTCTCGATACCCTTGAAAATCTGCGTAAAGGCGGCAGGATTGGTGCAGCAAGTGCGCTTCTGGGCACTCTGATGTCCTTCAAGCCGCTCATTGAGGTGCGTGACGGTGGGATCGAGGCTGCTGGACGTGTTCGTACCCGTAAGACCGCCATCGCGTCACTGTTGGAAAAATTCGATCATCAGGGACCCTATGAGCGTGTGGGTCTAGTTCATGCCATGGCAACGGATGTAGAGAGCGTGCTTGCGAGCCTTCGTGAAGCAACAGGGGTCAATGATGTCGTGGTCTCGGTCATGGGTGCGACGATCGGAACCCATGCTGGCATAGGAGCGCTCGGCATCTCAGTGGTTAAGCAGGAACCCAAGTAGGCTAGCTGTGAGGAGGTAAGGTGCATGGCTGACTATCACGACGAAGCAGAGCGACAGCGCGACATAGCGTCACGCGCGACCGAATGGGTCGACGAGGTCACCAAGTTTTTGCAAACCAGGGCGGTATCGCCGCTGTTTTGGATCGCGAGGGCCATAATTTTTGGCCTCTTAGGGCTGGCATTGGTGGTAGTAGCCGGTGTCTTGGCCGTAGACACCCTCGTTAAGCTGCTCGACGCCTACCTCTTCGCAGGCAGGGTGTGGATCACCTACTTTGTCATCGGAGGTATTGCTCTTTTGCTCTCGCTCGTTGCCTGGAAGAGGATGGGTAGATATCGCTTGCCCACAGCCAATACCTCGGCGTAGTCGCCGCTAAGCGGGAATTATGGGCTGCATCGATCGGTTGTGGATTCCACAGGCCCGACGCCAGGGTCGTTTGCTGGAGTTCTACCCACAGGTCGGCGGTGGCCCAGCAGGGATGCACAGGGCAAGCAACAGGCCAACGAGAATGAAGCTAGCGACCGAGTAAGCGGTATAGATAGAACGAGGACGACAGTGACAGAGCATGTAAGGGTAGTGATTATCGGTTCAGGACCGGCGGGGTTGACGTCGGCCATCTACGCTGCACGAGCTGACCTGCAGCCGGTGGTGCTAGAAGGAGAGCCGTCCTCGACCTCAGACCAACCCGGCGGCCAACTCATGCTCACAACAGAGATTGAGAACTATCCTGGCTTTGTCGATGGAATCCTCGGTCCTGAACTGATGGCGAACTTTCGAGGGCAGGCCGAGCGCTTTGGGGCAAGAATTCACGCCGCCAAGGCATCGCGAGTCGACTTATCCGGTCAGCACCCGATGATTTGGGCCTCTGACGTTGCAGAGGATGAGCCGACCTATACGGCTGATGCCGTGATCGTTGCAACTGGGGCTCGCTCTCTTATGCTTGGAGTGCAAGATGAGTTGCGGTTGGTAGGTCATGGGGTCTCGACGTGTGCAACCTGCGATGGTTTTTTCTTCCGTGGACACCGCATCGCAGTTGTTGGCGGCGGAGATTCGGCGCTTGAGGAGGCGCTTTTCTTGACCAAGTTTGCTGAGTCGGTAACCATTATTCATCGCCGTGATCGGCTGCGAGCCTCCAAAATCATGCAGGACCGCGCTTTGGCCAATCCGAAGATCTCTTTCCTCTGGAACCGACAGGTGACAGGGCTTCATGAGGAGGGAGGATCGCTCGCTGGAGTGACGGTACATGATTTGGAGAGTGGCAGCGACGAGAGGCACGCCTTCACCGGCCTATTTGTTGCGATTGGTCATGCTCCGAACACCGACATCTTTAAGGGGCAACTCGAGATGGATGATCTTGGTTACATCATCACCCAACCTGGTTCGACAGCCACTAGCGTTCGCAGTGTATTTGCGGCAGGTGATGTACAGGACCATCTCTATCGTCAGGCGATTACTGCAGCTGGATCTGGGTGTCAAGCTGCTCTGGATGTGGAGCATTACCTAGCCTCCCGAGAGGGTTGAGGAATAGTTACTTATCGATAGTGTTGTTAGTTGCAAACGCAAGTAGTATTGCAGAGAATGGAGAGTGATATGAGCGTGGAGATTCTTGAACTGAATGATCAGAATTTTGATGAGCGCATCAAGGCATCGGATACGCCGGTTCTAGTAGACTTCTGGGCAGAGTGGTGTGGACCGTGCAAGATGATGGCTCCGATTCTCGACGAGATAGCCGAGGACAAGAATGGGCATCTGGTGATCGGGAAACTGAACGTGGACAATGCACTGCAGGTGGCACGGAAGTTCGAGATCATGAGCATCCCGACGCTAATGCTGTTTCGCGACGGAGAACCGGTGAAGAGGATCGTCGGAGCGATGTCCAAGAAGGCGCTTCTGAAGGAGCTGGATCCAGTCCTAGCTGGATGAACGCTGACGGACCAACGTCCGTAGCTCCGCGTTCAGAGGCGAGCCTGGCTGATGTGGCGATGCGGCTGGCCAAGCTTGGGTTCGGCGCGACTGCGTCCGCCGGACTTGGTGAGCTCGCAGAGGCTCTTGTTGCCTTTCAGTCATCACGTGGAATACCTGAGACCGGCGACTGTGATCTCATTACCTGGAGGAGTTTGGTCGAGGCCGGTTTTGCTTTTGGCGACCGCGTACTCTATTTGCGCAACCCGAGTTTTCGTGGTGACGATGTCGCATGGCTTCAGGAACGGCTCGGAAACCTTGGTTTTGATCCCGGTCGGGTGGACGGCATCTTTGGTCCGCGGACACGAGATGCGTTACAGGATTTTCAATCGAACGTAGCACTCCCTGCGGATGGCATCTGTGGAGGGGCTACGGTAGATGAGCTGCGGCGTGTCTTTGGACGTAGCAGTGAACACATTCATGGGGTTAGGGAGCGCCAGCGACTGAGGATTCGAACCAAGCCTTTGACTGAGGCGTCGATAGCGGTGCTTGGTGCTCTCCCACTCGAACCGCAGACCGATCTGCTTGCACAACGGCTCCGAGCGCGTGGTGCAAAAGCGGTAGCTGTAACCGATGCAGATCAGTCCTATCTCGCCTCTGTCGCCAACAAGAGAGAACTCGACCTGGTTACATACCTAGACTTCTCAACCTCAGGACTGCAAGTGGCCTACTACTCAGGATTTCGTTACACGTCGCCAGCCGGCATGTTGCTCGCTCAGATGGTAGCCGATGGCCTTGGTGCACTCCAGCTCCCGGTTATGGTGAATCTTAGAGGGATGACGTTGCCGATTCTGCGCGAGACAAGGATGGCGGCGGTCTCGATCGCTCTCGACCACCCCCACCGTTGGGTCATTCTCGGGCCCGAGGTGGTGGAGTCGGTCGCAGAGTCGATCGAGCGTTTTCTAGTTAACCCTGATTCAGTAGGGTAGTGGGTGTGCAGCCAGCGACTCGCTAAGAGCGCGAGCGCGCGTATTCGTTAACCATCTCCTGTGCGACACCGTCACGGAACTGCTTTGGTGGCGACTTCATGAAATACGCTGATGGCCCAAGAAGTGGCCCGCCCTCACCGCGGTCTAGAGCAATCTTGGCGCAGCGCACAGCATCGATGATCACGCCAGCACTATTGGGGGAGTCCCAGACCTCGAGCTTGAGTTCGATGTTGAGGGGGACATCTCCAAAGTTACGGCCTTCGAGGCGGATATAGGCCCATTTGCGATCCTCGAGCCATGGAACATGGTCGGATGGTCCGATGTGGACATCATTGGCTTCGATGCCGTGATCGATCTGGCTTGTGACCGACTGCGTCTTGGAGATCTTCTTGGATTCCAAACGTTCGCGCTCGAGCATGTTCTTAAAGTCCATGTTTCCGCCTACGTTAAGTTGATAGGTGCGGTCGATGACGAGCCCTCTATCCTCGAAGAGGCGAGCGAGGGTGCGGTGTACGATCGTGGCTCCGACCTGACTCTTGATGTCATCACCCACGATTGGGACACCAGCGGCCGTGAACTTCTCTGCCCACTCTGGGTCAGAGGCGATGAATACCGGGATCGCGTTCACGAACGCTACTTTAGCGTCGATGCAGGCCTGAGCATAGAACTTCTGCGCCTTTTCGGAGCCGACTGGTAGGTAGGCAACGAGTACGTCGGCGCGTACAGCGCGAAGCGTCTCGACGATGTCCACCGGCTCCACTGGAGACTCCTCGATCGACTCTCGATAGTACTTGCCAAGACCATCTAGGGTCGGTCCCCGTTGAACGGTTACCTGGCTCTCTGGAACCTCAGAGAACTTGATCGTGTTATTGCGCCCACCGAAGATCGCCTTTGTTAGCGGAACCCCTACCTTCGTTGCGTCAACGTCGAAGGCGGCGACAAACTCTAGATCACTGACGTGATAGTCGCCGAGCTGGACATGCATCAGCCCTGGAACCTCATCCTCTGGACTTGCATCTCTATAATAGTGCACCCCTTGGATGAGTGAACTGGCGCAGTTGCCCACACCAGCGATAGCTACGCGTACTTTTGACATCCGTCTCCCCGTTTCCTTTCTTGTTACCTACCGCGAAAGCGTATGTTGCTCTCGAAGATTTTTAAGCTCGCGCTCGATCCATTGCAATTCGGCATCTAGGCGATATTCGAGACCGTCTTTGACGTGGCGAAGTCCCACCGAGCTAGCTGAAAGTTCACGCAGTGCATCGACTCGCTCTTTGACGATGGATACTCGTTGTTCGAAGAGCCCAAGACGTTCAGCCTCACTCAGCCGCGCCGAGAATGCCAAGACGACCCAAAAGGTGCGATCATCGTCTATGGCTAGGTGCCGTAACAGCTGAAGCAGCACCTCTTCGCCGGTGGTGGTGATCGCGTAGACCTTGCGATTGCGACGGCCAAGTGCTGGCTGATCGCCACGCTGAAGCAGCGCGAGTTCAGCCGCGAGAGCTCCAGAGAGCTTGCGAGAATCAATTTGGGCTATCGAGGCGTCACCAACCTCTGAACGAATGAGTCCACGGTGTTCGAGCTTGGCCAATGCAGGGTAGAGCGATCCCCATGACATGGTCATGAGAGCACCAAAGGTGGTATCGATACGCCGTTTGAGTTCATACCCGTGCATGTGTTCGTCGGCCAAGAGGCCGAGAAGGAGCAGCTCGGTGGCTGATCCATTGGAATGAGAACTCGCACGCATGTAGGTCAGTATAGCTGGATGAAGTAACTTTACAATATACCGATACGCTATATCTAGCTAGAGAGTTTGTATGGACTTGGGGCACGCTACTGCTACTCTCCAGGTAAGCACTCTTAAACGAAGTTTCCAATAATGCCTACATGACGAGGTTAGTGCCTATTGGGGTGGCAGCACAGGAGCTGGGGGTACACCCGATGACTCTACGGAGATGGGAAGCAGAAGGACGTATCGATCCTCCTATACGCACCCAGGGAGGCAGAAGGCGTTATGACCTATCTAAGCTTCGTGCTATTGCTCCTCATAAAACTCCATCCACCAGGGCTACCATCGCCTATGCCCGCGTGTCAACCAGCGGTCAGAAGGATGACCTCGTTCCCAAGCATCGTCAATTACAAGTTTCTTGCTGTAATAGATATTGTTTGGATAGCTGTGGCAGCTATAATTGGAACTGTTGCAGAAGCATTT
>DAHXNM010000027.1 GCA_027365375.1 Ferrimicrobium sp.
GCGATGATCTCTGCCAAGATCGAGATTGCAGTCTCCTGTGGCGTTCTCGCCCCAAGATCAAGCCCAATCGGGCCCGAGACTCGGTTGCGCACCTCCTCGATAGAGACGCCATCCGCCGCGAGCCGCGTCATCCTATCCTCCTGCGTACGCCTCGAGCCCATCACCCCGATGTAACCAGCCCGGGTCGCCAACGAGGCCTCGATGGCTGGAACGTCGAACTTAGGGTCATGGGTAAGGATGCAGATTGAATCGCGCTCATCAAGGGTAGCCCCCCACTTGACTAGGTAGTCGTTTGGCCACGACACCACGACCTCGTCGGCCTTTGGGAACCGCTCCTTTGTAGCAAAAACCGATCGGGCATCTACCACAACTACATGGTAACCGAGGAGTTTCGCAGCTTGAGCAAGCGCATCGCTAAAGTCCACTGCCCCAAAGATCAACATCTTTGGCGGTTCAGCAGAGACCGCCATCACGACCGCAACCTCGCGCGAGCGCGACTGACCCTTCCTGCCGTACTCGCGTCTCGTACCCTGTGCCTGCCTAAGTACTCCGGCCGCATCTCTGGCGACGACCCGATCGAGGTCGAGGTTACCAAGGCTCCCCGCGACCTCGCCATCTCCGAGAACAAGAAGCGATGATCCGACAGCTGGAACCGGCACATCGCTGTTCTCACCAGCGAAATACGAATCCGTATCTTCGTTGACCGCATAGATAGTGGCGATAGCAAATGGAGTTGCCTCCCGAAGTGCCTCAGCCAGTCGATCAAAGTAGCTTGGTAGCTCCGGCTGCACCAGGATGTGAAAGGTCCCACCGCATGTCAGTCCGACCGCAACAGCCTCGTCATCTGAGAAACCGAAGGCCAAAGTGGTCGCCTCCTTGGGCGTGCTGCTCCCGAGTATTCCAAAGCTCCGCAACACCGGCTCAGGAGCGTCAAGTCGCTGTAGCGCCTCGGCGACTACCGCCCCCTCTACACACCCACCAGAGACCGATCCCGCGACCTCGCCGTCTTCATTAACTGCCATCAGAGCACCTGGCTCACGCGGGCCGGATCCTTCGACGGCGACCACCGTCGCTAAGGCGCACCGCTTCCCTTGTGCTCTCCACGCTAAAACTCGTTCTACTACCTCAATCATTGAAGCTCTCCTTCATTACAGATTACTCTCGCAAGATGTTCAAAGGATCGCACGCTCTCACCTGGCAGCAACGCATCGATATAAGGCAGTGCGGTAGCCATACCACGAGCCAACGGTGCATAGTCGCTAGCGGCCGCCAACGGATTTACCCAAAGAATGCTCTTGGCCAGCCGCGAAAGCCGTCCCATCGCCTCCTCCATGACCTGTGGATCACCACGATCCCAACCATCGGAGAACACGACTACGATCGCGCCACGAGCAACCCCACGAGCCCCATGTTCGATGTTGAACGTCTCCAACGAAGCGCCCAGCCGGGTACCTCCAGCAAAATCATCAATCAACGCAGAGACCTGCGTCATCGCTCGATCTGGGTCACTCACATCCAGTGCTCGAGTGACGTTATGCAGACGCGTTCCAAGTGTGAAGACATGAACATCACCCAACGCACGCCGTGCAGCCCACGCAAAGTGCAGGAGTCCCTCTGCATAAGCGTGCATGGAGCCCGATATATCGACGAGGAAGAGGAGCCGACGAGAGCGCAGACCCTTGCTCATAAACCGTCGCCGGATCGGCTCACCGCTGGTAGCAACCGAAAGCCGCAAGGTGTGAGATAGGTCTAGCCGCCGTGCACTGCGACTCTTGCCAAAGCGGTAGCTCCTCCGGAGCGGAGGCGAGAACCGAAAACGCTCAATCAAGCGCAGGGCTTCGCGGCGCTCGACCGGCTCCAGCGAGCGCAAATCCGCCGACCGCAGGCGCTCGACGGCCGAGTAGCGGACCACTCGCTGGGTCTGACCTTCATCATCCTGCTCGGCCTCGGGCGCATCCTGGGAATCGAAGCCCACGGTGACCTGTCGAGGAACCTCCTGATCAGGATGTTGGCCAAAAAAATACTCACGGAACACGTGATCGAATAGCTCGTTGTCTTGCTGGGATTTCACCAAGGTTGCCCGAGCGCACTCGCGCACTCGCTCCTGGTCATCGATGCCAACGATGGCCAGAGCGCCGAGGAGATCCTGAGAGCTAGAGACCGGCACGCGGAGCCCGCGTACACGCAAAAGCTCGACGAAACCGGTTATCAACTCCTCAGGCTTCATGCACCAAACCGAGCAAAGGCTTGCTTGATCAGCGTTCCCACGCCTAGAGAGGCAAGCCGCTCCTCATCCTCACGATACTTGATCACAGCCCCGAGGGTCATCTCGAGCCACTCCGGAGTGACCTCAACCGCCGAGAGACTCGCCAACGCACTCGCCCAGTCGATCGCCTCCGCGATCCCGGGCGGCTTCACCAGACCTTGTCGACGGAACTCTTGCACTATGGCGCCAATCTGAGCAGACAGCACCTCGCTAGCATCGGGCACATGAAGCCGTATGATCTCCACCTCGCGTTCGAAGGCCGGGTGGTCGACCCACAGATACAGGCAACGGCGTTTCAGAGCGTCGTGAAGATCGCGAGTACGGTTCGAGGTGAGAATAACTATTGGCTTGACCAGCGCTCGTCGAGTACCAAGCTCCGGAATCGTGATCTCAAAAGTGGAGAGCAACTCCAGCAAGAAAGCCTCAAACTCATCGTCTGCACGATCTAGCTCATCGATAAGCAAGACTGGCGGTCGAGCTGGATCGCTGTAACCGAGCGATCGAAGTAGCGGGCGTTCGACGAGATAACGGTCTTCGTAGAGCTCAGCCTCTAGCGAGCTACGGTCGGTCTGGACGCCCACAGCCTCGGTAGCACGTAGGTGCAGAAGCTGTTTGGCGTAGTCCCAGTCATAGACGGCCTGGGTGGAATCGATCCCTTCGTAGCACTGCAACCGGATAAGGTCACTCCCAAAAAGCCTCGATAACGCCAGAGCAAGTTCGGTCTTCCCAACACCCGCATCTCCCTCTAGCAAGAGTGGCTTCTCGAGCGAGAGCGCAAGAAAAGCCACTGTTGCAATTTTGAGATCGGCGAGGTAGGCGACCCGCCTCAAACCCTCCGCCAAGTCATCGGGTGTCAGAAAACCGAGTTGACTACTTCGAGACTCAACCAAGTTCGCTCAGAGCCCGTTGCACGAGGACCCGTGCCAAGTGGCGTCGGTAATCAACACTCGCATTGATATCGGCCGAAGGTGACGTACCCTCGTCAGCGACGGAAGCCGCCTCCTCAACGCTAGCGCCAGCGGCCAAGCGCTCCTCAACAGCACTCGCTCGCAACGGAGTCGGTCCCATGTTGATGAAGCTCACGTTCGTACGATCACTGCGGACAGCAACCACACCAACTATCGCCCAGTCCTGCGCACGTCGATTAAACTTTTGGAATCCGAACTTAGAAAACCCAGTTGGCACGCGAATCTCTGTCAAAATTTCATCAGGCGCGAGTGCAGTCTCCAAGAAGCCCTTGAAGAATTCAGCGGCCGGTACCGTACGATTCCCGGAGGGCCCCTGCACTACCATGGTCGCGCCAAGGGCCAACAATGCCGCCGGCAAGTCAGCAGCACCGTCACCGTGTGCGGTCGACCCGCCAATCGTACCAGCGTGACGCACCGACGGATCACCTATTTGGCCAGCGACCCTCGAAAGGACTGGGACTTCGCGCGCCAATAACTCCGAGGTCTCAAGGTCTCGATGGCGAGTCAACGCCCCAATAGCTATCTGATCACCATCTTTTCGAACGTAGGAGAGATCAGAGATCCGTCCGATGTCAACGAGCATCGAAGGAGATGCAAGTCGTAGCTTCATAAGCGGTATCAGAGAATGCCCTCCCGCCAGCACCTTCGCGTCCTCATCGCTGGAGAGCATCGTGATCGCCTCCGCGACTGTCGCCGCCCTGGCATATTCAAAACTTGATGGATACATACCTTTCCCTTCTGTTAGTTTGCGTCGCTACTTCGAACTTGCTTGTTGAATCAACTGGTAGACCCGCTCCGGAGTTGCCGGCATCGGACAATCAGTCACACCGAGATCCGAGAGTGCATCCACAACAGCATTGATGACAGCTGGTGCAGAGCCAATGGTGCCCGCCTCTCCAACTCCCTTCACTCCAAGTGGATTGGTGGGAGAAGGCGTCACTGTCGAATCGAGCTCGAAACTCGGCATCTCACATGCAGATGGCACTAGATAATCAGCCAACGACGCGTTTAGCAGCTGGCCAGAGCTATCATAGAGCGCCTCTTCATAGAGCGCCTGTGCTACGCCCTGGGTGATTCCACCATGCACCTGACCCTCCACGATCAGCGGATTGATCTGGTTACCACAGTCGTCAACAGCGATGTAGCGAACGAGTTGCACTCGCCCCGTCTCCTCATCAATCTCTACGACGGCGATGTGAGTGCCGTTCGGGAAGGTGAAGTTCGGCGGATCCCAACTGATGGAAGCCTCGAGATTGGGCTCCAGTCCATCCGGCAGGTTGTGGGCGGTAAAAGCCTCGAATGCGATTGCGGCCAGCGGCAGCTGCTGTTCGGGGGATCCTTTGACTCGGAAGGTGGCTCCAACGTACTCGAGATCCTCCTCTGCAACCTCCATCTGATGCGCCGCGATCTTCATCGCCTTCTCAATCACTCGCTCGGTGGCCAAGTAGATAGCAGTACCTCCGACAGAGAGTGATCGGCTGCCATAGGTATCCATCCCATAGGGAGCTATCGCCGTATCGGAATGCAGCACCTCCACGTCGTCAGGGGAGATACCCAACTTGTCTGCTACGATCATCGACCAACTCGTCTCGTGACCCTGGCCATGGGGCGCAGTACCAGTCACTACCTGCACCTTCGAGGTCGGTAAAATGCGGACTGTGGCTGCCTCCCAGCCTCCAGCTCCATAGTTCAAACTCGCCAATACCCGAGATGGCGCGAGCCCACACATCTCAACGTAACAGGAGACTCCAATGCCAAGCCGGCGTGGATTGCCCGCTGCACGCCGTTGTTCTTGTTCACGACGCAGATCCGAATAGCCGGCCTTGTCAAGGGCCTTTTCGAGGTTTGCATGATACGATCCTGAGTCAAACACCAATCCAGCGACAGACTCGTAGGGGAACTTATCTGCGGCGATGAAGTTGCGCCGACGAATCTCTGCGGGATCTAACTCCAATCTCCGCGCCAGTGAGTCCATAGCTCGCTCAATCGCATAGGTTGCCTCGGGTCGCCCAGCTCCCCGATAGGCATCGGTAGGCGTCTTGTTCGTGAATAGGCCTGTGCATGTAAACGAGTAGGCACCAACGTCATAGACCCCGTGATAGAGAAAAGCACCGAGAAGAGGAACGCCAGGTGTAACTAGCTGCAGGTAGGCCCCCATGTCAGCGAGCAACTTCACCCGTACTGCAGTCACCTTGCCATCAGCGTTGGCGGCCAACTCTATATGTTGAACCTGACCACGACCATGGATTGTAGCCATCGTGCCTTCACCACGTTCTTCGGTGAAGCGAACAGGTTGCCGCATGCGACGTGCGAGCGCGAGACACAGCAGCTCCTCCGCATAGACATCGAGCTTAGAGCCAAATCCACCCCCAACCGACGGAGCTATCACTCGAAGCTTGGTCTCAGATATACCGGCTGTGAGCGCCAGCATCACCCTTAGGACGTGCGGTATCTGTGTTGAGGAGTAGACGGTATAGTCGCCTCCCATTGGAGATGGCACAACGACCATTGCCCGCGGCTCCATGGCCGCAGGAATCAGTCTTTGCTGGACGAATCGCTCACTCACCGTAACAGCTGCATCCCGGAAAGCAGCATCGACCGCCTCAGGATTCGGCTCCAGCGCCCACACAAAGCTGGTATTACTCTCAAGGTCTTCATGAGCAAGCGCCGTATCCTTTACCGCCTCCTCGAGTTCAAGGACGGGGGCAAGCTCTTCGTAATCCACGATCACAGCACCAGCAGCATCGACCGCCTCCACCTGTGAGCGAGCGACGACAGCCACCACCCCCTCGCCTGCATAGTGTACGTACTCGACTGCGAGCGGATAATGAGCCGGGTTCTTCATCTCCGCGGTCACCGGCCATGCGCAAGGCATTGGCCCAGCCCACTCGGACTCAAGATCCTTTCCAGAGAAAACCTCAACCACCCCAGGCATCGATTTTGCGGCGCTCACGTCGATACGCTGAATTCGAGCGTGCGCGTGTGGGGAGCGAACGAGCACCAGATGTAGCGCGCCCGGGACCACAAGGTCGTCCGCAAACCGATTCTCGCCCGAGAGAAGCTTTGGATCTTCACGACGAATACGTCGTTTTCCTATAATCTGTTCCTGTTGGACAGGATCGGTCATCGTCATAGCTCAGCCCCCATCTCTTCCTTTGCGGCCAGCACCGCCTTCACGATATTGTGATAGCCGGTGCAGCGACACAGATTGCCCTCAAGACCCTCTCGCACCGTCGCCTCGTCGAGTGTGTCATTCTCTGCCAAGATTGACATCGAGACCATAACCATCCCCGGGGTGCAATAGCCACACTGTAGCGCATGGTTCTCCTGGAAGGCCCGCTGGAGCGGGTGCAAGGTTCCGTCAGCCGAGGCGAGTCCCTCGATCGTGGTCACGCTCCTGCCATCGGCTTGAGCTGCCAAGACAGTGCAAGACTTCACAGATTCGCCATCAAGCAACACCGTGCAGGCTCCGCATGACGAGGTATCACAGCCGACATTCGTGCCCGTCATGCCAAAATCTTCCCTTAGCAGATGCACCAAGAGCGTTCTCGGTTCAACGTCTGCCGCCTTATTCTGCCCATTCACCGTCAGTTCAACGCGCACTCGTCCTCCTTCATCGAGATCTCATCGTGCAGCCAGAGAGGGCAAAAGTGCCCCCACTCGACATTGCCTACCAAATCGAAACTAGCACGAAAAGGCTGCTTTTGCCTTGCTAGCTCAAAAAAGACTCGGGCAAAAATTCAATCTACCCTGCCACAGGCGGCCAACGAAACAGCCGAGGAGCGCCAAGAACGACGGCTTAGGCTTGGAGCCGACAGCTCAAATAGCCTGCTCTAGCTGCGCGGGCGACGTGACCACCGAGATTACCTCGAAATCGCTGAACCTAGTTGCCGTGGTGCGCTATTTATAAAACAACGTGTGTGGTAGAATTGCGACCAAGCAGATAGAGGTTCTATGGTCGTCACCGTCATCGTAGTGGTCATCGTGGTAGGGGCATTGGTATTGGCCGGCATGCACGTTGGTCCCCACGGTTCGATCGTGACAGCATCGGTTGGCATGGCCGCCGGTATCGTCCTCGCTTTGATGTTGACCCACTCGCACTCCTCGCTGGCGGCGATCCTCTGGAGCCTTGTAGTGTTGCTCTTTGTCGCCGTCTTAGCCGTGTTCTTTGTCGGGATTCGTGGCTTGAAATCCACCCAGCACCACTCCAAAGAGGCCATGCCAGGTCTGACCAAACTACTCGATTCGGCGGGCGTTGTGACGTCAAGACTTGACCCGATCGGGACCGTCCAAATCGCCGGCAAAGGCTGGTCGGCCCTGAACGAATCCGATGATCCCATCGAGATCGGCACCACCGTCTTTGTCACTCGAGTCGATGGACTAAAGCTCCATGTCATCCCAGAGGCCCCACACGGGTCCAACCGAAAGGAAACGCTATGATTGCCGCAGGCATTATCATACTTATAGTCCTGATAATTCTTCTTCTCGTCTTGACACGAACAATCAAGATTTTGAAGGAGTACCAACGTGTCGTAGTTTTTCGCCTCGGTCGATCGATCGGTTCAAAAGGGCCCGGGCTACTGCTCATCAACCCAGTGATCGACCGCTTGAATCTGGTCGATCTCCGTGAGCAGTACTTCGAGATCCCCCATCAGACCGCGATCACGAAGGACAATGCCCCGATCTCGATCGACTTCATCATGTTCTACCAGGTGATCGATCCCGTACAGTCTGTCGTCGCCGTTCAAAACTTCTCAGGCGCTGCCTTGAACGTCGCCGCAACGACGCTGCGCAGCGTCGTTGGCGACATGTCGCTCGACGATGTGCTCTCCCGCCGCGAGGACATGAACTCCCTGCTGCGGTTGCGTCTTGATGAGGTGACCGAACGGTGGGGAGTAAAGGTCTCCAACGTCGAGGTTCGTGAGATCAATCCACCCCCTGCGGTCCAGGATGCGATGACCCGTCAGATGTCGGCAGAGCGCACGCGACGAGCAGTCGTCACCGAATCTGAGGGGCAGAAACAAGCGGCTATCACCGTAGCTGAAGGTCAAAAGCAGGCCTCAGTTCTCGCCGCTGAAGGTCAAAAGCAGGCGACAATCTTGGCTGCAGAGGCTGAACGCGAATCGGCAAAACTGAGAGCTCAAGGTCTCTCTGACGCACTAGAGGCGGTAAATACTAACGCATCACGCTCCGATGCAAATGTGCTGACCCTGCAGTACCTAGAGACGCTCCGCCAGCTTGCTCAGTCGCCGTCTACCAAGTTTGTTATCCCAGCAGAGCTGACTGGTTTGCTAGCAACGATGGGGCAGGCGACACGCGCCGCCATGGAGATTACCCAGCCTCCAAGTGTCGAGAAGAGCTTTGCCAAGAATGGGGCTAATGGAAGGGTCGAGCCTGGAAAAAGTGCGGTCGGCTAACTCGAACGACCTCGATGCACTCGCTCCAGGTCACTCAGAGCATCCAAGACTGACCCAGCAGCATCTCGGGCTCGTGGAGTAGGTGACGCACCTTCGCAATCAAACCAGCTGGCGTTCACTAGGTGAACGTACCGCTGACGAATCGTCGATTCATGATTCCACACCCGACCGCTTGCGCTCCGACCTACAATGAGTTAGGTGGGCACCCAAGGATATCCTCGATCTATAGCTATCGTTGCTGAAGGCAACGTAATTGGTCGAGGCACGCAGGCGTTAATTCGGCAGTCGCTCACGGCCCGGGTGGAGTCACAAAGGCTTGATCGTTGGTTGGTGGCCCACACCGAGTTCAGCGCGTCGAGCCGAGCAAGACTCAAGGCCATCATCGACGAACTCGACCGTTTCGAGGTCGATCCTTCGGCTCTTCAGCAGGCTGGTTATCACGGGAGGAGACTAGCTCACCTCCTTGTGAGCTACCACGACGACACCGCTGGAGCTAGCACGACGGCCACCATCGACTCGGCTCCCGGATGGCAACACGCACGACTCGACTTTGAACTCACATCATCGCGAGAGCTTGCAGCACTTACGGCGGCCGCGAGCGACGACGCAGTCATCACGATAGCCAACTGGCGCTCGCCTGACCTCGACCCAACGACCAAGCGAGCCGTTGCAGAACTCACTAGTCATGGTTTCCACCTCCGTGGCCATTTTCAGCAAGACTCACAACCTGCAGTTGATCCACAGGTTTACCACTTCACAGATCCTGACCAGGAAGTCGCATGGGTGCTAGCTGAGATCATGGCCCGGCTTCACACGCGAGAGATGACGATGAACGATATCGTGATCTACCTTCCCGGTGACCCAAGCTACCATCGAGCGCTTCGTCACTATAGCTACGCCTATCAACTTCCGATAGCCTTTCACGAACAGCGACAGGCATCGTTTACCACTCTAGGTCGTCATATCCTTGAGCTCATCGAGTTCTTAGACTTGGGCCATGTACTGGGGTCGGCTCATCGCAGTCGTCTGCTCGCCACTCTCCTGGCGAACTTTGGCTCCATCTCGGGTGCGGTCGGTCCATGGGGTGATTTTGTTGAGTGGCTGATCCTCATCGTCAACCAAATGCTGCAGGACCCAGCCCTCAGCTCACAAGTCAGCTATCTTGATCAAGCTCTAATAGCCGAACTCTCTGTTCAACTGCAACGACTGCAGCCAACTGGGAACCGTAAGTCAAGTTGTGAAGACTTCCTGCGCTCAGTGCGGATCCTCCTAGAAACCATTGATCTAGATGATATCTCCTACGATGAAGGCATCACCGTGGCGCGATCCGGGCAACCAATCGGCCATCATCGACTCGTTTTTGTTCTCGGAGCCGTCGATGGCCAATTCCCGTTTGGCCTCTCAGACAACCCAGTACTTCCTCTAGCGGTAAGAGATCGGGTCGAAGGGCTACCGACAACTGCGGAACTCGTGTTGCGCCAAAGAGCAAGCGCCATCGGCACACTACAGTCAGCTAGCCAAGAGCTGGTTATCGCCGCCCCGCAGCGAATCGACACTAATCGTACGCTACCAAGTCTTCTCCTCGCTGAACTCGGTCTCCGATCGCGGCCGGCGCCGCCCCGCTACGCAGTCCTCTCGATGGAACGGTCAACTTTGGAGACCATCTCCACTGAGACCACTGACCGCCTCGATCGAGCAGTCTCGATCGAACGACAACGGATTCAAGGATCTGAGCGCTCTGCCCATGCGGGACTGGTGGGTCCAATCGCTCTGAGGCCGCTCTCAGCAACCCAACTCGAAGATCTTGGCCAGTGCCCATTTCGATGGTTCGTGAAACACCGTCTCAAGGTGAAGCCACCAGATGACGAGACCAACGATCCCGATCCTCGCATACTCGGACAGCTGGTTCACACCCTCCTTGAGCACCTCTCCAAAGAGGAGGACTCGCCCATAACTCGCGAGATTCTCGAGGAGAAGTTGGATCAACTCGCGCCACTCTCGCTCACAACATTTACCCCGAACTGGCCCGCAATCCGTGCCGAGATCGCCAAGCAGCTGGCGGCGTTAACCAGCAATCCTGAGTTCACCCCCGACAAAGCCCGAACCCAAGTCGAACTCGAGCTGCACGGAGACTGGTACGGAATACCAGTGCAAGGGCGCATCGACCGTCTCGACGAAGTTGGATCAAAGGTCTTCGAGATCATCGACTACAAATACTCTAAGTCAGCACCAACCGGGATTCAAGACGCCGATCGCCGTCTGAAGATCGACGTGCAACTGTCGGTCTACACCAAGATGGTAGAACAACAACTTGGACAGGTTATCGGCGCTAAGTACTGCCTCGTGAAGCAAGCGACCTTTGTAAAAGCTCCAGGAATTAGCAAGGGCGAGGAGCCAACCAAAGAAGCGGCCGCTCGAATGCTCCTGAGCCTTTGCGATGGTTACCTTCCGGTCGCGCCAGACGCCGAACACCAAGCCTGCAACTACTGTGATTTTGCCCAAAGCTGTAGAATTGCGAGCCATAATGCCGGTTAGCCATTACATCCCTCTTCGGTACGCTAGATTAAGCCACCATCGCCGCAATCTCTTCGAACGAACGAGACAGTGGCGGTATCAAGGTAACCCACTCGGAATCCATAGTGCAGCTCAGTAAACGCCAACACCAGGCCGTCAGCAGCCGTTCAGACGTTGCAATCTCAGCAGGTGCGGGCACCGGCAAGACCCAGACAATGGCGGCACGCTACCTCGCTCATGTCGAAGCAGGGCTACGCCCACTCTCAATCGTCGCAGTCACGTTCACCATACGAGCAGCTGCAGAGCTTCGCCATCGCATACTTAGCCAGATGCGCGAGCGTTATCTCGCCAATGACTCCAGAGTTCTCGAGGTGGAGGTAGCGCCGATTGGGACGATTCACTCGCTCTGTCAACGTATCTGTGGAGAGTTCCCCGAAGAATCAGGGCTCGACTTTGACTTTCAAGTCGTCGATGAGACCAGCTATCAAAAGCTACTAACCCTCGAGATGCCACATCTTTTAGAACGCATCCCACCTCAGACCTACGAACTCCTCGACTACTCCACGCTAAAATCCTTCGTCACCGCCTGTCTAAAGGATCTTGAACGCTTTCGAAGCGCTGCCTCCGTGGACATCTCCATGGTGAAGAAGTTGATAAGGGCTGCGCAACGTGAGGCAGTCGACAAGGGCCCATGGGAGGCAATTGAACAAGAACTAAATCAGTACCAGGCGCTCAAAGCTAGCGATCGCATCGAAGTCGCCCGCCTAGAAGCGATCTCTGGACTCCGATCCTTGAGACAAGGAGACAGCCAAGGCTGGGAGATACTTTCACATCTGAATCTCCGCGGGGGCTCGGCAAAGAACTGGCTTAGTGGCGAGTTTGACCTCATCAAGGAGAGCTTAAGAGGTTTACGAGAGCAAATCAAGGAGCTGCCTGACTATGTCCGCATCGGATGGAGCGAGACAGACGCAGACCACCAAGCCGCCATCGCAGCCCTCGGCGAGGCGGTCGAAATCGTCGCTTGCCAGCTCGTCGACCTAAAGACAAGGCGTCACATCGTCGACTTCAACGACCTCGAGACGCACGCACTCAAGGCGCTGGGAAACGAGATGGTGCGGACTGAACTCGCCGATCGATGGCAGGCTATCTTGGTCGACGAGGTGCAAGACATCAGCCCAATACAGTACCAAATACTTACCAGCCTCGGGCGCGATGCCACTCTTTCCGCCGTAGGCGATGCCAAGCAATCGCTATACCGGTTTAGAGGAGCTGACCCTGAGCTCTTTAGCCAACAGATCGCCGCCAGTCAAGAACATGTCACGCTTGACGAGAACTATCGCACGGTACCAGCGCTAGTCGACTCGATCAACCTGGCCTTTGCTGAGCTCATTCCCGACTACGAGTCACTTCATCCAGTACGAACGACCAGGTATGCACGCGATCCGATCGAGGTCATGGTCGTCGACGAGACCAGCGACGCGACCATGCCGCGGCGTCGAAAGGTACTAGCGGAACAGATTGGCTGCCGCATCCTAGATCTCTTAGAGGAACCCTTTGAGCTCGCCGATCCCGAGACGGGCATGTTACGGCAAGCTCAACCTCGAGATATCGCAATAATCTCAGCCAGTTGGGGCATGTTGGACCATGTAGCGGAGGAGCTCCAACGACTACAACTACCGGCCAACATCGTAGGCGGAGGTCCACTCCTCGCCACCCAAGAGGCGCTTGACGTCCTTACCCTCCTCTCCTTCTGCGCAAACCCGCACGAGGATTTGGGCTGCCTTGCACTCGTGCGCTCTCCAATGGTCGGCCTGAGTGATGCCGAACTCGCCATCCTTGGTGAAGAGAAGCCACGATCGGCATCTTGGTTCAGCTTCCTCATGGATCAGCTCAGCGAGGATCCTCGGCTTGCAGCAATTGCTCGCCTCCCGTTCTCGCCTACCTTCTTGTCACCAAGTGATCAGCTCGCTGTCGCCGCAGACTTACTTCTCTATCCCGAGATTATCGCTCGCCTGAACCATCCCGAACGCCGCAGGGCCGACTGGACCGCCCTCCTCGATCTCGTCGATCAACGAGCGAACGAGGGTCTCGACACCCACGATATCGTCGCTTACCTGCGCTTTGCTATCGATCATGGGGCGCGCGTTCCCCGTCCACCAGTCGATGCCGACGATTCGGTCTCCCTGGTCACCAT
>DAHXNM010000262.1 GCA_027365375.1 Ferrimicrobium sp.
TTCCACGACCTCAGGTATCGCATGGCCAACCATGGTTGTCAAAATACCACCGAAGAAATCAAGATATCTCTGCCCGTTAGCGTCGAAGACGTGCCTACCCTCGCCGCGAACGATTTGAATCGGCTCGTCATAGTACAGCGAAATCCATGTTGGCAATACTGCGCGATGGCGCTGCAGAAGACTATCTGGCATTCTGTCTCTCCTTTACTCAAGTGTGACTCACCCTATATTAGCCAACTTTGTATGACCCAAACGGGATTTAATGTACCAAACATTAATCCTCCTCGATTAAGCTCATCGTCGATGAACCAAAGAATCGTCTACCACACCACCGATGAGATCTGCCAGATGATCGCCGACACCATCAATCGAAGCGGCATGCGTGGACTTACGGAGGCATTCGTGCAGCTCACCAAGGAGGGTCAGCTGAGCTCAGGGGACCGCTTGCCCTCCATACGTCAACTTGCAGAGTATCTGGGGGTATCTCCGACGACAGTGGCATCAGCGTGGTCACACCTAGCACAGCTTGGACTCCTGAGTTCTCACGGTCGTAGAGGCAGTTTTGTGACTGAGCTCACAAGATCCGTACCATCACGCCCTCGATGGCACTTCTACGAGGACCAGCAGAGTTACAGCCTGGACTTCGCCTCCGGTGTTCCAGATCCACGCCTGCTCCCCAACCCAATCACGACAATCATCAACCTCCCTAGCTCAGCAATCTCCTCCTACCTCGATCCGCCTGTCTACGCTCCTCTTGGCGAGACCCTCGGCAGCCTGGTACCCAGTCGTCTCGGTGGTTCTGACTTCGATCTCACCATCGTTGATGGAGCGCTTGATGCCGTCGATCGCCTCCTTGGCACCATTCCCTCCAACCTGCGCGCTGTCGTCCTCGAAGAGCCCAACTTCCCAGCTCTCTATGATCTCGTAGAGCGCCATGGATTAGAGATAAGGTCAGTGGCGATTGATAACGAAGGGATGAGCGCAGATGGCCTGCGGGCCGAACTCGCCAAGGGAGGTGTCGGTGTCGTTCTCCTCCAACCGAGATCGCAGAACCCAACCGGCTACTCGCTCTCAGAATCGCGTGCCAAAGATATCGCCAACGTCATCAGCCAATACCAGGAGGTTCTCGTCATTGAGGATGACCATTCCGGACTACTCAGTACTGAATCTCTCTGGACAATGGCCGAGACTCTCGGTACACAGGTCGCCTACATCCTCAGTTTCTCGAAGTCACACGGGCCCGATCTGCGACTCGCCGCCCTCTTTGCTAACAGCGATCTTGTCGACGAACTCAACCGTCGGCGCACACTTGGACCATCCTGGTCCTCCAAGCTCCTGCAAGCCACTCTGAATCAAATGCTGAACAACCCAGCCACTATTGACCTCATTCTGGAGTCCCAGCATGCGTATGCGGAACGTCGAAGAGCGGTGGCAGACCTCTTTAGAATTCCGCCTACGGGCTCAGGAATCAACGTTTGGGTAGACTCACCAGATGCGTTAGCCGCACTGTTGCAACTCACTCACCACCACATTCGAGTTGCACCCGGGGCAAGCTTCTATCCCACGCAAGCTACTGCCGCCAACCAATTTCGTTTTACACTCAGTGAGCCTACAGTAGAGTTCAAAGTCGCCATCGATCAGGTTGCATCGGTGCTCTCAAGCACACCGCGGACGAGCTCATATCGCTAGTCTCTGGCTGCAATGGCAACCGGGACACATCCAAACGGGAAGCTAAAGCCATCGCCCTGGTCCACCCAGGAAACTGCAGATGGAGCAGGTTTAGATATAGTCAACCACACAACGTATCGACACACCCGAGAGCGACTCTAGCAAGACGAAGCGCTCCAGCTCCACAGAAGCTAGAAGCCTAGATTAGCTGTGAGTCCCATCGGCGAGCTGGCCAGCAGAACGAGAACGTACTCGCTCCGCTAGATCATCAAGTGCAGTACGAATGATCTTTACCTCAGCCCGGCGTTTCACGAAGGACGGCAACGGAACGACAAGCTCTGCCAAAAGCTCGTAGGTGACATGAGTGCTCTCATTGGCGCCCTGTTCGAAGGTGTAACGACCATCCATTCGCGAAGTTATGTCGCCGTCAACCTGGCTCCAACTAACCGAATGCGGCGCATCGGAGTAGTCGTAGAGCAAGGTGTAAGAGGCGCTGCGCCCGAAGGCTCCAGTTCGGAATGCGACGCTAAGTGGCCGTTCTAAGTTGTCACGCTCAACTACCTGTACGCTTCGCACATCTGATGCCCACGTTGGATAGCTCTCTACATCAATGACCGCCTCGAAACAGGACTCTATGCTCGCTGAGATCTCTTTCGAGTCCGATGTGACATCCATCGCTACCTCCTCTACCCATTGACCAAAGCGCGCAATGCGGATCCGTATGCCTTACTCAGCTGATCATAGTCAAAATGTTCCCGTACGTATGCGCTTGTAGCTCGACGACCGCTACCGAGTCGTGCAGAATCTACCATCGTTCTAAGTACAGCCGCCAACTCTGCGGGATCTCCTCGCCGCAACAACTGCCCACTCGACGGTACCAGCGCCTCTGGGGTGCCACCAGATACGCCAATGATGGCTGGCGTTCCACACGCCTGCGCCTCCAGGATCACGATTCCAAACCCCTCCTGTTCGACTCCAAGCCAACGATCGCGAGCTGGAAAGACAAACACATCGGCCGCCTGGTAGAGTTCGATCTTGGCCTCCTCATCGAGGCGACCATGGAACACTACCGGACTAGAAACCGCCATCGCCAACCGGTCGAGGCGTCGCCTGTCGCGCCCATCACCCACGACGTGTACCTCTAGCCCCTGTATAGACTCAATGCCTACCATCGCTCTCAAGAGTGTGTCCGCTCCTTTGCGAGGCACCAAACGAGAGACGAACAACACCAACGTACGTTCCGGATCCTGCATCCATGTACGTCGAAGGCTCGCTCGCCTACTCTCGTCAACCTCACAGAAGCGCTCAGGATCGATTCCAGGTGGCACCACCACGATCCTCGCCTCGGGCACCAGCTTTCGAACCTCCTCGGCTGGGTATCCACCGGCAGCAATCACGCCACGTGAACCCTGAATCGTACGCCGTAACTGGGCACGTAGACCAGGTAGATATGCTGGCACGCGCACCTCAGCACCGTGGGCTATTAGAGCGTACGGGATCTTGAAGGCATCGCGAGTCACCCCGATCGGAACAATCGGGTCATATACAAGCAGATCTGGGGAGAACTCTGCGATTGGGCCAGCGAGTTCGCGAACCGTCGCAGGTGTTGGCAGGAGACGTTTTCCAAGTCGCACGATGGGAGCCGGGAAGTCGCGGTCGAACTCTTCACATCCTGGGACCCGAGTAGTGATCACCAGAAATGATTGAGGATCAAGCCGACTATAGATCTCTCCTAGATAGGCCTGGATGCCACCTACCTTAGGCAAGAAATCATTGGTGACGAGTACGTGGCGTATCATCGTGCCCAGCGCGCCCTTAGTAACGCCCGCAACCCCTCGATTCGCTCACGTGTCTGACTACTGACACAGAGGAGTGCAAGAGCACGGCGCTCATCAAGAGTCAAAGATCCACGGTTCCCAAGTGCGTTCGCCACATTGCGGCGAACATAGAAAGGATCACGTCGTGGTATATACCAATGCCCGACCTCGCCTAGGAGTTCCTGGTCGCTAACCGTGAGCCAACGCGCCAACGGTGCCGGAGCCGACTCCTTACGACTCGTCCATCCGATCGGACAGGCGTCGATACAACTATCGCATCCATAGACTCGCGCCCCCACTAGCTTGCGATCTACCGGGGACCATGAGTCTTGTTGGAGGATACTAGCTATGCAGCGATGAGCGTCGAGCGTCCCCGGCAGACGAATCGCTCCGGTAGGGCAGGCGTCCACACAGCGACGACAGCTTTGACACGGATCGCTTCTAAATCGTCTCCCGACACTGACACTGAGTAGCTGTTCGGTAAAGATGGATCCAAGCACAACACGCGACCCAACCTTGGGGACCATCACCATGCTATGACGGCCAACTAATCCAATCCCAGCTCTACGTGCTAAACCCTTATCAAATGCCTGATTCGAATCAAAGAGCGACACTGCTCGCAACCCGGCTTCACGCAGGTAGGCGACGGAGGCGGCCAGCGTTCCGCGTAGGTCTTCATAACAGCGGTTGTAGGCATATCCCGCCACCTGAGCCTCACGGTCAAGAGCGGTTAGATAAGGAACTGCCACGGTGACGTACCCTTGGCTCCAAGGGAAAGTCCTCGCGACCACCGCCGCCCGTTCCGGGTTGCGATAAGTAAAGTGGGTAGGATCCACAGAACCGGCAGCGATTCGAAGCCGACTTTGTTGTGCATCGAAATGCAACGGAACAACAGCGCCTGAGCCAGCGGCCACCACTCCCCTCTCAATCAATAACTGCTCGAACCCGAGCTCGAGCTCATGACTGCTCATCGTTGAAGTCGAGAGGCACGAAGACCAGCTCGGCGAAGCGCACGCACAATCTCGCGTGGATCAACCTGGCGCACGCCTGCAGCGACGACTTCGCCTACATACTCCTCAGGAATGTCGTAGTGATCGCGGTGGAAGCTTCGGTCTAGACCAAGTCTGCGCGCACCATCATGGAGCTCGTCCAACGATGCATCACTGATCAGATGGGCAAATCTACGTCCATCGCGATGGAAGATCGGCCTGTCTATCAGCAACATCAGTCGTATTTCTCAGTTTTAATCCCAGCGGGCTCCATACCCAACTCCAGAAGAGTCCGCTCGCAATCGTCGACCATATCCGGGGGCCCGCAAAGATAAGCGAGCCGGGGAGAGGTTTCGAGGAAAACATCCCCCACCATCTCCTTGTCGATTCGGCGATGGTAACGAGCTAGAGGATCTGCGCCATCACGAGTGAAGGTATGAGTCACCATGAGCCAGGAGTGTCGCTGCGCCAATTCAGCAAGCTCTTCTCGATAGATGACGTACTCAGCCGACTTCGAGCTAAACACGAGGTGCATTGGTATGGTGGTGCCCTTCGAAACCTGATAACGAATCATAGCCATCAACGGAACCACCCCCGATCCCGCTCCCACCAGTAGCACTGGACCACCATCTTCGTCTGTCCAGGTGAAGGCACCATAAGGTCCACGAACCTCGAGAATAGACCCAACTGGCCTCTCGCGAACCAAAACCGGCGAGACTAAACCACCCTCCATCTCCTTGACCCCTACCTCTATAACGTCGAAGCTAGGGTGTGGGCTCGACCCGACCGAATAGGCACGTTGAATTGGTCGCGGCCTACCCTCCACAGGGATACGTATGTTATAGTACTGGCCAGGTAGAAAGGGTTCAGGCTGTGGCAACAGAATCCGCAAGCTACTTGTTTCAGGGGTCTCGATGACCACCTCGACGACCTCGCCTGATTGCCAGACTGGTGCCGGTCGGCGAACTCGGGTCGGCGGGGTTGGCTCATCCACGACGTCGCTCATCATGCCTCGCTAACGGTATTTTGGGGCTCCTCGGTGACGATCTCGACGAACTTTGGTGTAGCACACCAACGACAAGACACCTCCTCCACCACTCTCGAGAGCTCTTCGGGCTCCTCGATCTCAAGATCTCCAGCCACGCTGTAGTGGTAAAAACAACGGCTACGCACCACCGAGGTGACGTCGAACCGGGTAACATTCCCGCAATTCGTACACCGATATCTTCTCATGCCTTCTCCTCATGCAAACTTCTTCTCTAGGCTAGCAGGCCGAGGCACCAGCAAGAATTCCACCTATGCAGTACCTGTCACATTTCAGACCAACATTGCGATGTTACGGCTGATTCCAGCCATCCGTGATCCAGTAGTGCCCACGACGCGTATGCAGCTCTCAACCTCTATCGAGTGAGCACGCGCGCACCCCTGCCCTGACAGGCGAGAGTTGCCACTCAAAATTACATATGCATTTAGTTGCAACTCTTTTGCTTTCGCTCTCCAGCCGCCATTGTGCGTTTTACCTTGCCCACAGGAGCACCAAGGCGAGTCGATGGTTGCCCATCTCCCACGTCCTACTCGGGTTGTCCTGGCTTGCTTGGAGTCTCAGCCACTGAGCGATAGCCGAAGCATCTACTAGGACAATCCGGCTTTCCATTGAGGTATGCACAAATGCTGTAAAAAAGGATTCTAAATCCGCGATGGGAATCAGTTTAGATGTCAGTTGATAACCAGATCACTAATCGGGTGTGATTGCCACTTAGATGTCAGAAACCAAGAGCACCATCTCCAATGGCGAGTAAGGGTTCGTTCATTCCTCTACTCTTTAGATCGATGAGGACCTCTCGCCAGGATTGGGTGGACTCTCTCGTTCCATTTTCCAAGGCCAGGAGGTGTTTGCCCCCCTGGTCATCGACTCCGATGACCACAAGCACGCAGAGCTTATCGATTATCCCCTCTGATCTCTTGGTAGATGCCGTCGGCGTAGATATAGGAGAAGGTATCTCTAGAGAGGTCCCGCTTCTTGGCACTCGTCGAACTTGGTCTTCCACTCGACTTTGAGGGAGGAGACGACATTTGGGGTCAGCTTCTTCGCCCCTTCACCGAGGACAACCTCAAGAACCTGGGCCATATCACGCTCTGAGATTCCCTTCAGGTAGGCATAGGCGACCCAGGCATCGATGGACTTGGATCTGCGTAGGTAGGGAGGAATGAGTTTGGATGAGAAGTTGATCGACCCATTGCCGTCACGGGAGCGGATTCTTGGTACCTCAACCTCGACATCTCCGATCGCGGTGGTGATGGATCGCTCGGGGAGGTAGCCATTGCGCACTACGTCCCTACCGGCACTCTTGAGCTCGTTTACCATCTCAGTCACCTCTACCTCAAGAGCGGTAGCGATCAGATGCCTTCCCATGAACGCGCAACAGCTCGGTTACCGCATCAGTTACGGCGTAGGTGGGCTTACCCGAGAAGTCAGGAGTTATCATGGTCACCTGCGATTTCCTTTCTGATTGTGTTTTGTTTTCTTACTGACATTCCAGTAGGAAATCCCACCCAACCAGGTCACTCACCTCAAACTTTTTCCTCCGTGCTCATCAGTAGTCCAAACACAACTTTTCCGGATACCTCGGAAAAGAGTGGCAAGTCTTACTGTTGCATCATTGCTAGCAGCCGGAATCGGCGCTAGCATGCCCATGATTGCAACTACCAATGTTCCAGCTACGACACTCACATCTTCAACAATTCCAAGCCTGCAAGGGTCGGTAGTTGCCTCGAGTGCCACAAGCTCTGGTGGGTTGATTGTGGCCTCCAATTCTGGTGGTGTT
>DAHXNM010000063.1 GCA_027365375.1 Ferrimicrobium sp.
CCCCCCGCCGGTCCATGCGAGGCGGAGTTATAGAGGTGAAATCCCTCCACGACGGCAAAGTAGACAACCGCCACCCCGACAGTGAGAATCAACGCGGTAAGAAGCTGACCACGATTACGCCGAAGTTTAAGAACCTCGGCAGATACCATTTTTCGTGCGAACCACATTTTAGATTTATCCCTTCCTAGTGAATGCCCATATTTGAAGTCACCGCGAGGAACTCGTCCTCGAGCGTGGCCTTGGCAGGTTCGAGACGTCCAACGGAAATCCCCGCTCGAACCAACGCGGCATTTACCTCTGCGGATGTACCATCGCCCTTGAGATCAAACTTGAGTTCATCACCACCGACCACTTCCACGCTTGAGACATAGTCGAGGCGTGAAAGCAAACTCAGTGCGAGATCAGGCTCGCCGACTTCAATGGTCACTTGACCAGAGGGCTTGCCACGAATCTCATCGATCGTCCCTTGCTTGACGATGTGACCGCGATCTACAATTGCCACCGCGTCGCAAGTCTTCTCGATCTCATCAAGAAGATGAGAGGAGATCACCACAGTACGCCCCTCAGAGACAAACGAGCGGATGAGGTGACGAAACTCCATAATTCCCGCCGGGTCGAGACCGTTCATGGGTTCGTCGAGAATTAGCAGTTCGGGGTCGTTCAACAGACAGCGCGCAATGCCGAGGCGTTGACGCATGCCGAGCGAGTAAGAACCCACCTTGTCGCTTGCACGCGCGCTTAGACCAACACGGTCCATGCTCTCCGAGATCCGGGAGAAGGCTTCGGGGCCGCGCACAGAGGCAGCCACGCGCAGATTCTCAAGCCCGGTGAGATATTCGTGGAATCGTGGCTCCTCTACGATGGCGCCTACCTTGGATAGAGCCTCAGAGCGCTCGTCGGGCAACTGCTTGCCCAACAGCCACATCGAGCCCGAAGTGGCCGGTGTGAGGCCGAGCAGCATCCTGATCAAGGTGGTCTTTCCAGCTCCGTTGGGTCCTAGATATCCAAAGGCTACCCCACGCGGGATAACCAGGTCCACCGCGTCAACAGCTACCTTGTTCCCGTAGTTCTTGGTTAGCTTTTGCGTCTTCACCGCAGGTTCATGAGTCATAGTTGCAACCCTAAGCCTGTCTTGGCGGTAGGAGATAAGCCCAAAGAATGAAATCATCCATCGTCCAAAAGGGTGAGGTTGCCCACTGACATCCTCTTGAACGCTATGAGTCAAAGTACAGCACCCGGTAGCTCGCTCCGGTGAAGCGGGCGGATTCGACGAAGGTCTCTGAAGGCTAAGACACTCGTGAACGCAGTGAGTGCTCGTGGAGCACTTACAACTCGTCGGGCTGGGGGAATACGTTAGATTTTAGAGCGATGCACGATTAAGGGTTTGAGTTCTTGTGACCACCCAAGCCCGGTCGATCTTGGTACCGAAATATCGCTTATTTCCGAAGATCCCCTAATGCTTTGGATCAGGCTGCTAGAGATGTCCCCGAGGTGCCGCAAGCGCTTATTGATCTGGTACACGAGAGGATAACCAGTGCACGGGCCGAAGCTGCTCGGCTTGGTCAATGACTGCCTTGACGGAGCGAAGTCTTCGACGATGGTGCCAAGGGGTCCGGATTCTCTTCCCCGTTCATCGGATCGTATAAGCGAGACGGAGGTTCCTAGAACGAGCAGTTACCGGGCTGCGATCAACCTCGAGTTCTGGCGTGCACGGATGTGTCCATATGTTGACAGTATGAAAGAGTCGGGATATTCGGGCGCGGCTGGTGTGCCCCACCCTGGCTTTCAGATCAATTTATGAAGGATGAATTCGCGAACCAGGCAAGTAAGAGGACGGAAATCCTACCCAAACATGTCGTTCACGTAGCAATGATGCATAGATATAAAGCAGATGCTAACAGGAGAATCTAACCCGTGTTATTGTGTGTGGTGGTAGGGACTACGTGGACGCAGATGCAATCCGCGAAAGCCTTAAGCAGTTGCAAACAGTAGAGTCAGACGCAGCAATAATTCACGGTGCTGCCTCTGGTGCCGACGCCTTAGCGTGCTATATTGCAGGAACGCTGGGATTGCATGTTGAGGTGCATCCTGTGGACTGGGTTCGGCATGGAAAGGCTGCGAGTCCCATACGGAATCAGGAGATGCTCGACAGTAGAGCAGATTTCGTGATTACCTTCCATGGTGAACGAGGGACGCAGGACATGATGAATAGGGTTGAAAGCGCGGATGTCCCAGTAGAGCGGGTTGGGCCAGAGTTAGCGGAGACACAAGCTATTGTCTCGTATGGGAACGGTTGTGTTAGATGTGCCTGACCTTGATAGCGGATGAGCGGACTCAACGTCGTCTGTAGGGACGAACGGGCTCACCATCGCCAAGTGCCCTAGCTTCTGACCGGTATTCCGACTCGAACGCTTGTTCCATGCGGTTTAGCTCCTCTGCTCGCATCCCGTATGACTGCGCCACCGTCCTCCAATCTTTCGTTGCAAGATGTGTTGCTGTAATAATCGCACGGGCATTGGCTTCGGCTAAGTGGAAGTACGGTGCGACCTCAATAGTGGCACCGACATCAGCTTGGTGACTGTCCACTGCGACGCTCGTGGTGAGAAAACCATGGAAGTTAGGATTTGGATTCATATCGTAGGCTGGTGAGAGTTCCCAACCGGCATCGCTACGCCGGAACCCATGGTTGCGCAGATGGTCGTCGCTATTTCCCACGAGCAGATTGAATACCATTCGGCGATAGAGATCCTCAAGATCGCGTTGTGGGAAGGCAGCATGACGCATGATTACCTCGGCGATCTCGGGATAGGAGCGCACCTCCATGTCATGAGATTCGAGCATTGTCAGCGCAGACGCGAATCCGCACCGAGTACTACCATCGCGATCGAAGCGTTTGGATACAGACACGTGTCGCGCACCAAATGTAAGAAGTTGTGTCTCTGGCACAGGTATACCGCATCTAGACGCGAGCTCGCTGACCACCTTTTCCCATGCATTGACATCCCAATCTTCTCCGGTGCGTTTCGGAAACTTAGCCACTGCCAACTCGCCAGACTGCAAGGCAACAGTTGCCTTTGGGCGCGCACCACCCAGCGAGCTCCCGGCTTCGATCAACATGGCAAGATCCTGATCAACACCATCTTGTAAGTTATCTGCTAATCGCAAGAGACGCTCGATGGCTACAAACGGAGGCACGGGTGAGGTTACACTCTC
>DAHXNM010000072.1 GCA_027365375.1 Ferrimicrobium sp.
CTTTGACCTCGATTGCATCGTTCATATGGGTACTAGCCTAGAGAGTCTATGATCGATCTGCGAATTCTTCGAGAGAACCCTGACCGAGTCACCAAGTTGCTCGGTACCCGCAACGTACCCGCAGGAGAGGTCGCCCAACTCCTCGAACTCGATACCGAGCTGCGGCGGGCGATAGCCGCACGCGATGAGATTCGCGCCTCGATCAACCAACTCTCCAAGTCGGTTGGAGAGCTCCGTCGATCGGGCCACAACGACGAGGCCGTCCGCGCTCAGGAGCAGTCACGAGATCTAGGTGAGCAGCTCAAGGCGCTCGAAGCGCGAGCAATAGAGCTGACCGATGCCCGCGATGCGATCTGGTTGGTGACACCTAACCTTCCTTCCAAGGACGCGCCGATCGGAGAGGATGAGCGCGATAACCGAGTGGTGAGGCACTGGTCGCCCGAGTATGGACACCGCGGAGTTGAGGACTTCGAACTGCCGGCCTTCGCCGAGCATCAAAGAGTGCCCCACTGGGAGACGGGTGCCGAGCTTGGCATCTTAGACTTCGAGCGCGCGACCAAGATATCTGGCGCCATGTTCTCTATGTTTCGCGGTCCGGGTGCGAGACTGTTGCGATCGTTGACCAGCCTGGCACTTGACATGCACACCGAGACCTTCGAAGAGATCCGACCACCTACGTTGGTCAAACGCGAGACGATGCAGGCCACCGGCCATCTCCCCAAGTTTGCGGACGAGGCATACGCGGTTGAGCGTGATGACCTCTATCTCATTCCGACTGCCGAGGTTCCTCTCACCTCGCTCGGTCGCAATGAAATCTTCGACGAGGCCGAGCTCCCGCTCCGCTTTGCCGCCTATACACCGTGCTTCCGTCGCGAGGCGGGTGCCGCAGGCAGAGACACACGTGGTCTACTACGCCTGCACGAGTTCGACAAGGTGGAACTCCTCTCCTACTGCACACCCGATCAAGGTCAAAATCTCTTCTTCGAGGTGCTACGCCAGGCTGAACTCCTGCTACAGGCGCTTGGTCTCACCTACCGTGTCCTTGACCTATGCACTGGCGACCTCGGCCAATCCTCAGCGCGAACCTTTGATCTAGAGGTCTTCTCACCTGGCACCGACAAGTGGCTCGAGGTGAGCTCAATCAGCCTCTTCACCGACTACCAGGCACGTCGTGCCAACCTACGCTATCGATCGAGCGACGGAGTGGTGGGCTATGTCTACACCGTCAACGGATCGGCCCTCGCCTGGGGCAGAGTGATCGCAGCCATGCTGGAGGTTGGTCGACAACCTGACGGAAGCGTAGTCCTCGCCGAGGTGCTGGCACCTTACTTTCGGGGCACGACGATCACAAAATCGGAGAAATCTCTCCCTCCGATTTCCAAAAACCACTGATTTCTTGCTAGCGTAACCGTTGTGAGTACGGCACAAGTTATCTTCGCTACAGCGTTGGGCATCATCGCCCTTGGAATTGTTGGGTTCGCGGTCTACGTTTTCTCCACCACCATGTGGGGGAATCGGTGGGTAAGGAGGGTCCGGTGAGCAAGGGGGCTACGGTCTACAAGGGCAAGAGTGGGCAGTGGGCCTTCGTCTTGCATCGGGTCACTGGTTTCTTGGTGTTCCTTTTTCTGTTGTTGCATATCGTCGATGTCTCGACCCTCAACGATCCGCATGTCTACAATCAGATTCATCAACTCTATGGAAACATCTTTCTCCGTCTCTTCGAGGTAGGGTTGCTCTTCGCGCTGCTCTACCACGCGCTGAACGGCCTGCGGGTGATCATGATCGACTTCTGGCCCGGCGTGATCAAAAACGAAAAGGGTGTCTTTAACTTCATGTTGTCGCTTGCGATCGTCCTGACCATCATCGGAGGCTGGTTCATCGTCAAGCCCTTCTTTCTAGGAGCGCACTGATGGCAGCCGCACTAACACGAGGACAAGGTAGGAGACAGCGGAGTTCACGCCAGAACTTTGAGACATGGGCGTGGTTCTTCATGCGGATCACCGGGATCATCCTCTTCTTCCTCGCTCTCATCCACATGTATATCATGCACATCGAGAACGATGTGACCCATACGACGGTGAGCTTTGTTGCCAAGCGATGGGCTAACCCTTGGTGGAAGCTCTTTGACTGGTGGTTGCTCGTCCTCGGACTGCTCCATGGCGGCAACGGTCTTCGGATGATCATCGACGACTACGTCAAGAAGCCATTCAAGCGTACGCTTACAAAAGCCTTGCTCTATGTGGTTGGGAGTGGCCTCTTCCTCCTTGGCACCATCACTGTGCTTACCTTCAAGTGAACTGGTAAATGCATGCTTCAGATCACGGACATCGAGCTCGGATCCGCCTTACTCCCTTAACTGTCGCAGACTGCGAGACGGTGGTTGCTGGGGTGCGCCAAGCGCATTGGGCGGGTGATTACCCGACTGATGGAGATCGTTTTATTGCGGTGGGCACCCTCAACCGGCCGATGTCACCCCCACCATGGTGTCACTACCATGTGATGCTTGAGAGTGGTCTCATCATCGGTGGAGCTGGATTCCATGGACCTCCAATCAATGAGACCGTGGAGATTGGCTACGGTATCGTCGGCTCACAGCGTGGGAGAGGCTACGCCTCGCAGGCGGTCGCAGAGCTGCTTCATCTCGCCGAGACGACCGACGCGGTTGCAATCGTACGCGCTACTACCACTCCAACGAACCTCGCCTCCCAACGGGTGCTGGAAAGAATGAATTTCTCACGAATCCAAGACGAGGGCGAGGAGTTCGTCTACCTTAGGAGTGTTGAGTAGAGCTTATGTTGGTAAGGTCAAATCTTCGTAGCTCAGGAAGGTCGGAGAAAAACTCGGGTCGGCAGCTGAATATCAAGATCTGATAACGCTGCGCTGCTCGTACCAGAATCTCCTTCAACCGCATCAGTCGGACTCCATCAGCATTGAGCATCGCATCATCGAGCATCAAGAACACCGGAACGCCACGCTCTGCCATAAGGTCTGCAACGCCGAGTCGAGTCAGCAGCGCCAGCTGTTCCCTA
>DAHXNM010000082.1 GCA_027365375.1 Ferrimicrobium sp.
GATCCGCTGTCAGAGCTGGTGCAAGCACGACCGCGCAGACTGCTATTGGCACTCGCACAACTAGCTCGATCAAGCCTTGGATACTCTGGCGCCAGAGGGCCGATATAACCCCAAGGATCAGCGCAGGCAGCAACACCGCCGCTAACAACTCAACCTGCTGATGGTAGACTAACTGCAGCGCACGCGCGCCTATGTTGAGCTCATCCGCTGCTCCCAACAACGCAACTATTTTCGCCAAGAACCAGCTAAGCGCTCCCGTGAAGAGATGTCCAGCAAAACCGGCCAACGCAGTCACCAGATAGGTGATGATCGCGTGAGCAATCGCGTCTACTGGAGCGGCAAGCAGCGATCCCATAACCACCGCTAGACACCGAGCCCAAGGTGAAAGAAGAAGTTGATTATCGCCGGGGCAGCACCAATGATCAACGCCGCCGCTCCGGCAGCCAAGACCGCTCTACGACCGAGATAGGACTGTTGATAGTTCTGGCTATGAGCACCTAGTGCCCAAGTAGCAGCGCCAATGATCAGCCCTATAAGGGCCAGGATTAGCGCCCAACCACCGATCCCATTCGCCAACTGTTGAATGACCGATCCCCCAGGCAATGCCGAAGGGCTTGGGTTGAGCGCTACATCCAGAAGCATCCATGCCATCTTTTTCTCCTTCCGTGGAGATCTAAAGTATATCACTACTTTTCACTATTTTCCATGTCATTCCAGAAAATAGCATCCCTACCTGGGATCACCTCTCGAGGGACGCTATTGGACACCGCAACTGACCTAGTATGGAGTGGTAAAGGAGTGTTTATCGGTGGAGCCCGCAGCAAGCAGACACGTTGATGTCGCAGAACTTTGGAGCCGTGCAGCGGCAAGTCTGTCGATCGGCGTGGTGCTTGTCGATGCCGAATACCGCACCGTCTACTCAGACTACGCCGACAAGATCCCAACCGGTGGCTTCGCCGAGCGCATCCTGCTCGAACGTGCTATCTCAGCCCTCAAGCATGACGCCCGCCTTGAACTCTACCGCTCTCAAACTCTCGAGGTTTTTGGCCCCCCAAAGAGCTACTTCCAACTCGTAACCACCCCACTTGGTAGTGCACCCCACCCCCCATTCATCATCACTGTTGAGAACATTACAGAGCGCAAGCGCCTGGAGGAGGTCCGACGTGACTTTGTCGCCAACGTCTCCCACGAACTCAAAACTCCAGTCGGCGGTATCGTGCTCCTCGCCGATGCCCTAAGTCAAGAGTCGGATCCAGCTACCGTGCTACGTCTCTCAAAGCGCATCCTTGACGAGGGTGATCGGCTTGCTCGCCTAGTCACAGATCTCCTAGATCTCTCCAAGCTCGAGGAGACCGAGCTCCATCAGATCCACGATGTCAATCTCAATGAGATCGCATCCGAATGCATCGAACGCTATCGGCTTGGAGCTGAGGCTCGCGGCATCAGGCTGCAGTTAGAGCTCGCAGATGAGGCCCCAGTCGTCAGCGGCGATCGTTGGCAACTGAGCTCGGCTCTGTCCAACCTAGTGGACAACGCTATCAAATACTCTGAGCCCGGTGCTGAGGTTCAACTCAACATCGTTACATCACAGACCAGCGTTGAGGCGATCATCTCAGACCAAGGTATCGGCATTCCTGCTCGCGATCTATCGAGGATCTTTGAGCGCTTCTATCGTGTAGATGCCGATCGTTCTCGTGCGACCGGCGGTACCGGCCTCGGACTCTCTATAGTGAGACATGTGATAGAAAATCATCAAGGCAAGATCGACGTCACCTCAACAGAAGGGGTTGGCACCTCCTTTACGATCACACTTCCTCGGGTCAGCGCATGAGTCCCGACAGGGAGCGGATCCTGATCGCTGAGGATGAGGAGAGTTTTGTCGATGCGATGACCCTCGGACTCACTCGCGAAGGCTTTGAGCCCATCGTTGCCACCGATGGTCAGCGAGCCCTCGATCTTTTTCATGAGACCCAACCGGACTGTATTTTACTTGATGTCATGTTGCCAAAAATCTCAGGACTCGATGTCTGTCGACAGATCCGCAAGGAGTCCAAGGTTCCGATCATCATCGTGACCGCTCGGTCAACCGAACTCGACACTGTTCTAGGCCTTGAACTCGGGGCAGATGACTACGTAACCAAGCCCTTCCGGATGGCCGAGCTGATCGCCCGGATTCGGGCTCTACTTCGCCGCACTACCGACAGCTCTGAGCGTCCCAGCACCGATGAGGAGGTGCTCCGTTATCAAGGGCTCACCGCCTACGTCGATCGCCACCAGGTAGTGGTAGGTGATGATGAGATCAGGCTCCCTCCGAAGGAGTTTGAGTTACTCATACTCTTCCTGCGCAACCCAGGCAAGGTTCTAACCCGAGACCTGCTCGTCGACCGCGTCTGGGGTCACGACTACTACGGAGATACCAAAACCCTCGATGTCCACATCAAACGGCTGAGAACCAAGATAGAACCTGACCCTAACAACCCAACGGTGTTGACAACCATTCGCGGAGTGGGATACCGGCTTGACCTTGCACGAGAGTGAGGACAAGAGGGTCGCCGAGGTGCTGGCACACCTGGCCTCCTCCGGCCATCGCATCACCACCCCTCGGCGCCACATCGTCACCGCCTTAGTTGGAGCCGGAGGTCATCTGACCGCTGAGGAGGTTGCCGCCACGGTCCAAGCGCAAGACCCGTCGGTTCATCTCGCCACCGTCTATCGCACCCTCGAGGCGCTCGAGCGCTTAGGCGTAGTGATCCACATCCATCTCGGACACGGACGCGCAATCTACCATCTCGCCGACAGTTCTCACTACCACCTGTACTGCCAGGCGTGTGGCTCGGTTCAGGAGATCCCACAGGCAGAACTAGATAACCTCTTTGCTGTAGTTGAGAACTCTTACGGCTTCATACCAAGTCTTGGCCACTTCGCCATCATTGGCACATGTGGTCGCTGCATGGAGCGCAAGGGGTTAAACGGTCTGAGTTCGGGTGGCAGCTCTCCGGAGTCGATAGCCTGAGCCAAGAGCTTGCCAGTGATCGGGCCCTGCGTCACTCCCCACATGCCATGACCAGCAGCGAGATACACTCCAGGTTGCGCGGTGGGCCCAATCAACGGAAGCCCGTCAGCGCTCACCGGCCGAGGGCCCACCCATCGATCACGAGCATGATCGAGATCGATATCTTTTAGAAGCTCACGAGTGGAGCGAACGATAGCATCGAGACGATGGGGGTCAAGAGGGTCATCCGGGCCCCGAAACTCCATAGTGCCGGCGACTCTCAGACCACCATCGATCGGGGTACAGGCCACCCGAGCTTTGGGGAGATAGATCGGAGTCGTTGGCGGATCAGTCGTCTCACAGACCATCGAGTATCCCCTACCCGCTCGCACTGGAATCCGCACTCCAAGCGATCGACCTAATCGGTTAGCCCAGGCTCCAGTTGCTACCACTACCACCTCGGGGCGGATCAACTCAACGCCTCCTCGCGCAACTACTCGCACCTCACGGCTTGATCCAGTGAGCCCGGTCACCTCCTGTCCCATCATGAAGGTAGCACCACGCGCTCTCAGGGCCTCGGAGAGAGAATGGGTATAGGCGTTGGAGTTGATGTATCGCTGATCATGAATGTCAATCACACACTCGATAGCAGCCGAAAACAGCGGCGACCGACTGCGGGCAGCTTCGCCTTCGAGAAGATCGTAGTGCAACTCGCCTCCAGCGGTTCGAATCAG
>DAHXNM010000094.1 GCA_027365375.1 Ferrimicrobium sp.
TTTGGCATCATTGGCCTTCATTCCACCATAAGTGTTCTTCCATCTATGCCAGGTGGTCTCGGTGAGACATGCGCTCCGAGCTACCTCAGCGATCGTTTTGCCCTCGTTCAACATCCGATCGCCTTCTGCAAGTTTTGCGATAACTTGATCTGGTGTGTGCTTCTTGCCCAACATGAGCTTTCCTCCCATATCTATTTTGGTCGGTCCTCTCACATTAGAGGTGGATCACATAGGGTTCACCACTCCAGCAACTATCCAAGCACTAAGGCAACATGCGACCTATTTGAATCGGTATGGCGACACGATTCCACTGGACATCCTTAATGCTGCGTCTGAGCGAGTGGATGTAACGGAGTCTCATGGCATCCTGAGTGCTCTCGTCGATGGGGAGATTGCCTTCTCGACCGATCAGACAGGAGCGGGTGTATGGGACAATCGGACGAGCCCGCCCAATCAGCTCGCTAGTATTCTTGACTGCTCAGGTCAAGCAGAATTCCATGGCTGGGTCGTGGAGTTCTTGGGCAAACAGATGCAGAGAGACGAGATAATCCAAACACGCCGGCGTCGAGCTGCTGAGGCTTACGAGTGATCGTAATTACGATTTCGAAACAGCCTTGATTATTTGCTTGCCATCCTTTACGTAAGGAGCCGCCTTGTGGACGGCAGCAGGAGACAACCACTGTGACACGTCGGGCCAAAAGTGAACGACGAGAAATCCCAGTACGGCGACGATGACTATCAATTTTAACAAACTAAACATGCATCACAACTTTCGATCGTCCAGGGTTTTTCTCTGTTGCCCATGCCTCAATTCTAGCAGCTCGCTAAGAAACGGGGAAAATGTTGACCGCAACGAGAATAACTGCCTATCTACATAAGTAAGGAGGAGGCAACGAGGAATGAGATTGCGTTGGTTGGGAGTGTGAAGCATTCGATTGCGGTGCAATGCTTATTGCGCCCGCAAAGCAGCAGGTCACGAAGGTACGCCCCACGTGAGTAGGGGTGATATCCGTATCCGGCGAGTGACCAGGCGATAGATACGGTACGCCCCACGTGAGTAGGGGTGATATCGCTCCCCTTGCACAGAGTACGGCAATGGTGCTAGAATCGGATTGTAATGCAACTATTAGCACAACATTCCAGCAAACAGGGGCCAACTCTGTCGAATCATGCTCAGGGCAATCCCTGCATGTCGATAGCGTTCGTGCCAACTACGAGCTGGTCGGGGCGGGAGCGTTCTTTGGATGGATAATCGGGTATGACCTGGGTAACCAAAGAGGGCGTTCCGAGAAGGAGCGCCTTTCGTGGTTTTAGAGCACGAACGAGAATAGTGCATATATGTAGGAAGTAGATGGTAGAGAGAAATACAAGCGGACATAGTTCAATTGGCAGAACAGCGGTCTCCAAAACCGCTAATGGCGGTTCGAGTCCCTCTGGCCGTGCTAGATCTTGGTTTCCATAATGGTACTGAGGTTGACGAGTAGATTGACAATTTAATAATGTGCATGTTTTGATGAATCTTTGCGCCCATAACTCAACTGGTAGAGTGGCGGACTTTTAATCCGTGAGTGGGGGTTCGAGTCCCTCTGGGCGCACTTCATCAACACCTGGATGTGGCTCAACTTGGTAGAGTACCTGGCCTGGGACCAGGGGGTTAGAGGTTCAAGTCCTCTCATCCAGACCACGCGCTTGTAGCTCAACTTGGTAGAGCGCCGGACTCTTAATCCGGGTGTTGAAGGTTCGAGTCCTTCCTGGCGCACGACATGCGGATATGGCGTAATTGGTAGCCGCGTTGGTCTTAGGAACCAATGTCTTCGACGTGGGGGTTCGAGTCCCTCTATCCGCACTCATGCCGTTGTAGCTCAAAGGAAGAGCAGTGCCCTGTCGAGGCAAAGGTTGGGATTTCGAAATTCCTCAGCGGCGCTCACACACAAACATAGCGCGGTAGAGTAACGGTTATCTCACCGGTCTCATAAGCCGGGGATACGGGTTCGAGTCCCGTCTGCGCCACCA
>DAHXNM010000161.1 GCA_027365375.1 Ferrimicrobium sp.
GCTCAGATTCCCAGTTCGCATTGGCGAAGAGATTGATTCGTAACCCTGGTTACGCAATAGACAGCGGCAAGTGAGCTCGCACCGCGACACCCATCTGACCATCAATACGACAATCGGACGGCGCATTGATCGAGCTCATCAAGCATGGTGCAGAAGCGACAGCTTGCCTCATAAAGTTTCCTCTGGTGGGCACCAGTACCGATGGTGCGGACTTTATTGCAGTGCAGCACTCCTTGAGTGAGCACCCCTGACAGTGCTTCTTGAAAGGCGCGGAATACATAATTGCACCCTATCAAACCTATATTTGGCTGTAATCAAGGCATGAGCGAGTTCAACGGGCTGATCACGGTGTCATCGTCCGCGGTGAGGATCGGGCCGGTGCCGGTGACGACAAGACGGAATGCCGGCTCACCTACGGTGTCAGTATCGATCTGGTCGATGACGTTGTGTAGCGACTCGACAGCCGCGAACATCTGCGTTCCGCCGAGTTGAACTTCTACTGCTCCCCAACGTCCGTCCGGGAGCATGATGATTGCATCGATCTCCTTGCCGTTCGAGTCCCTGTAGTGACGAACTTCGCCGTTGATCGTCGACGCGAGTACCCCCAGGTCGTGGATAACAGCACTCTCGAAGAGCACGCCAAGCATTGCCAGGTCGCTGTGCAGCTGCCCTGGCCCTGCTCCGAGAGCCGCTGCTGCGAGCGACGCATCCACCAAGTGGAGCTTCGATGAGATGCGGAGGCGAGCACGGGATCGCAGTTTTGGTGTCCAGGGCAGCTGCGGTTCCACGATGAACAGTCGTTGCAGGAGTCTAACGTAGTCACTGATCGTCTCGACATTGATCGTCGGTGCGACGGCCCGCACATCGGCGGCGAGGGTTCTGTGCGTTACTTCGGAGGTGACGGATCGCGCCAGCGCCACGATGAGTTGCTTGATGACGTCTGGCTCGTGTCGCACGTCGGCTAGTCGCCTTATGTCGGTGCGGGCGATCTCATCAATGTATGCCCTCAGGCGGTCTGCGGACAGTTCAGGTTCCAGAGTGGTCATCGCAGGGAAGCCAGGTCGCAGGATGTTCTCTATGACCTCGTCGAGTTCGGGACCGGCCCTCATGTTTGCGGTCGGCCGCTCGCCTTCGAACAGCCCAGCGATGCTTACCTGGCGAGTAGCCCCGTCGAGCTTCTCGTACCAGGTCATGGTCCGCTGGCGGAGCCTGAGGAACCTACCGGCCCCGGTGTGGCGGGTGATGTCATCAGCGGGTATTGCCGATCCGGTGAGGATGAACTGTCCAGGTTCTACCGTCGCGTCGACGGCACGTCTCACGAGGTTCCAAAGTTCGGGAGCGACCTGCCACTCGTCGAGAAGCCGTGGAGCATCCCCCTCGAGAACCGCACGTGGTGCGATGGCCAAGGCGCGTTGTACTTCAGCATCGTCGATGAGCGCATAGGAACCCGCAGCGTGCATGGCAGTCATCGTCTTACCGGTCGCCCTTGCACCCTCGACCACGACCGCACCCGCCGCGGCGAGCGCACGAAGCAGTGGCGCGTCGATTACCCGCGGCTCGTATGCCCGTCCGAGCACCTCGGCAGTATTCATACCTCGGCCTTAGCGATAGGCCGATGATTGCAGTATCTCTATGCCGAGCGATGCAGGGTGCCTGGGCATAGGATTACAGTACTGGTGACTTAAGTTCCGCTCCGTACGCCAGGCGATACATTGCTGGAACTGACCGCAGCGACCGCCTCGGGCTCGAGCCCCACAGCTGGATCCCCTGACCCAACCAGCAGGATTCCCGAAGAACGAGTAGACGTTTACCATGAAAGTCCGCCAAATTGTTGCACGATTAGAGGTAGATCGTCCATGAGTGGTCACCCCACATGTGCGGTGCTTCATCGGGACCGCAGGAGAAGGAGTTCCTTGTAATTAAAAGAAAGAAGGTGCGAACTCCAGATGCTCTAGCGCCGCGCTAGCTCTTGGTTTCTGCTGACCTGGAAACAAGCAGGTCAGGGCGGTCTGCGGTGTTGGGTATAGCAAATGTTGACTCGTGCACCGCGTCCCCAAAACACTACTCCGGACCTCCAGCCGCTGGAGCCACCCAAGCGCCTTGCCGCTTGCCCACAATCAACAGGGCAGACTCATGGTCACTACCATGGTAGGACCCACTGGGACCTGTTCTCGAAACGTCAGTGCACCGGAGTGCAAGACTGCCTACCGACATCTCCAAAGACACTAAGGGGCTCTGTCGAGTGATGAGATCCGGGGTGCAACAAGATACTCCTCCTCGAACGACCCCACCGCGTGGGAAACACTATCTGCCGCCGCGTCAGACTTCGAAGCAAACTCGTTCATCAACTCCCAGTTGGTGAGGGGTAATGAGTTTCCGGATACAGGTGTGATCCGTGTACTGAGGCAACCGCTGTCGAGTGAGAAAACTCCATAACTCCTCGAGTCTGGAGTGCACGGCAAAGCCGCCGAACAGAACTGCATTACCAGTGCTTGGATCAGTTGCAGCTGATGCCGCCGTTACCCTTGGTCCCAAGTCACCCACGGCTACTTCGTGCCAGTCTTTGCCATCAAAGATCCAGGTCTTGCTGTAGGCACCACTATGAGGACTGGCGTTCTCCCCGCCAAACAAGATCACCTGTCCTGTCGTTGGGTCAGTGCAAATCCCAGCACGTCTCGTTGGGGGGGGGATCGTCTCTGGCGAGAGCTTTGCCCAGGTTCCATTCACTGCCTTGCCCGTTCGCACCCTCATGGCCCTCTTCTTTTATGCATTGACACGTAGGCGGCGTTCTGTCTCTGTGCAAGTCGGCGGTGGCTACTGCTCCTCCCCAAAATCCTCTAGGGGCATGCCCATAATCGACCCACGCGTTTGGCGGCCCAAAAGAGTGTTGAGCAGCAACTTCCCTCACTCACTCGACACACTCATGCACTGGCTGCACATAATACTTGAGTCCGCCGTAGAAAT
>DAHXNM010000186.1 GCA_027365375.1 Ferrimicrobium sp.
CAGTCGGGACACTTGTGAAGATCATGACCAAGACAGGTCAGGCGGCGGGGGAGGCCCCATGTGGCGGTCATCTCGACGGCGATGACGTCGAGCAAACCATGAGACCATCGATATCACGATCATCAATAGCGCAATGACGACAATCGTGTAGGCGAGTTGACTAGTATTGCCGAGTGCAAAGAGCGCAGGGGCCCCGGCGAACTCTAGTGTGTACGAGTCGGCATACTTGAGGGCTTGTGACGGTGCGAGCTGCGTCGTGAAGGCGGCTCCATAGCGAGTATTGGTGGAGGAGTCCTCCAGAATGACGGCGCGATGCCCCCAACATCCACTCGCCTTTGGGGCTTGACAGTCGAGGTTAGATCCACCCCCTCCATTGGTGTAGCGATATCCGTCTTCGTACATCCACATGAAAACCACGACGATGGCGTTCGGAAAGTTGCCTGCCCAGTCAGAGCCTCCGTTCATCGATGCCGGGATGGACGGGTCTCGTGCTTGGGTGGCGGCCTGGCGGGCCAGGTGGTCAAGTTGGGGTGACGACTCCTCAACGGTGGGGAGTTTCCTGATCGAGCGCTCACTATTGGCAAGATAGACGATTTGGCGAGCCTGATTGAATGTGGCGAAAGCTCGTGGAAGCGTCAGTTGCGAGAGGCCCTCGGTCCGTCGCGCTAGGTTGAGGTCGAAGAGAGCAGCTCGCATGCACGCCGGTGCTGTGTCAGGAATCAGCGCCGAATGACAGGCTGTTTCCCAGTTTGGATCACCAGCGGGAATGGTCAAATCATGCACGGGTGGTGATGTTGGGGACTGTGTGGGGGTAAAGAGGAAGAGTGAGGAGCCCGCGATGAGGAGGAGCACCATCGCCACTATTACCACTCGCTTCATATCGCTATCCTGTCTGTCGCCCGGTCGTGATGTGAGGCCCTTCGATGGTGGAGCGCCGTTGGGGAATTTGCCAGCAACATCAGCCTAGTGACGTGTTCATCGCTATGACCAAAGTCGTGGCCTTTGGTAACGTAGACTGGCGATGAGGGCTGAGGTTCGCAGAGACAGGGACGTTATGGCGATAGGGACATTGTAAGCGATAGGGACATTGTAGCGATAATGTCATGGCGGAGATAGGGAAATGGTGAAGACGGAGGCACGATGAAGTTAGCGATGCAGATTAATTATGCAGGGAATATTCTTGATATGGTTGAGGAGGTCGTTCGCTACGAGAGTGCAGGACTCGATATCGTCTTTGTCGCGGAGGCCTATGGATTCGACACCGTGTCTATCCTCGGCTATTTGGCGGCTAAAACGACACGTGTCGAGCTCGGGCCTGGCATTCTTCCTATTTACTCTCGTACGCCTGCGTTGATTGCACAGACCGCGGCTGGACTTGATTACGTTTCAGGTGGGCGCGCGGTTCTTGGTCTTGGAGCCTCTGGTCCTCAGGTGATCGAGGGTTGGCATGGGGTTGCCTATGATCGACCGATCGCTCGGACGCGGGAGCTCATCGGGCTCTGTCGGAAGGTGTGGCGCCGTGAGCGGCTGGAGTCTGATGGTATCTACCAAATTCCGCTTCGAGGCGGTACTGGGTTGGGCAAAGCGCTCAAACTCATTACCGAGCCAGTTCGACCACGAGTACCGATCTACCTCGCGGCGATCGGACCTGCGAATGTGGCGTTAGCCTCCGAACTCGCGGAGGGTTGGTTGCCTATCTTCTACCTTCCCGAGCAGGCGGAATCGGTGTGGGGCGAATCGGTGCGCAAGGGACTGCGTCTTCGAGACGCTGATCTCGGTGATTTTGAGATCGTTGCGGGAGGTTTGCTCGCTATTGAGAACAACAGCCAGGATCTGCTTGATCTCGCACGGCCATATGTGGCACTCTACGTTGGGGGCATGGGTGCAAAGACCAAGAACTTCTATAACGACCTGTTTCGACGCTATGGATATGGCGACCTAGCAGAGCAAATTCAAGACCTCTATCTTGGCGGGGAACGAGAGAAAGCAGCCCAACTTGTACCGAATGAGCTGATGGAGCGGATGAACCTTGTCGGTAGCGCGGGTTTCGTTCAGGAGCGTGTTCAGGCTTTTGCCCGAGCCGGAGTGACTACGTTGATGGTGACCCCGATTGGGCAAGATCCAATCGGTTCGTTCAGACAGCTGCGCTCCATGGTTGATCGGCTTTGATTTGGTGCTTTCCATTGCGGTTCTGTGGCCGTTGTTGGTGGTCGTGGGGGAGGTGTATTTTGCCTGGAGGTTGTTAATTCCTCCTCGGGTTGATCGATCCCTCTTTGAGAGTGCTTCGCTCGTTGGGGTTGAGGTTGTGATTCCTGCACACAACGAGGCGACTTCATTGGCAAAGTTGCTGGCCAGCTTGAGCGCTCAAAGGGGGGTCATCTCCTCCGTGACCGTGATCGACGATCGTTCAACTGATGGGACTGGCGCCATTGCACGATCATTGGGAGTCGAGGTCGTTCGCCTCGACCAGCGTCGTGGCAATAATCCAAAGGCAGGCGCCCTAAGCGCTTGGTCCCCCAAGGAGTCGACCGAGACGGTGGTCTTTTTGGATGCTGACGTCGATCTAGTAGGGGCTGATGCGTTGGCTCGGTTGGTCTCCGCCGCCCGGAGTCGACCGAATGATCTCATCAGCGTGCAGCCTTATCATCGGATGGAGCGTTGGTACGAGCAATTTGCATTTTTCCCTAACCTGGTCGCTCTGATCGCCTCAGGGGCGTTCGGGGCGCTAGGTCATCCCTACTCATCGGCTACCTTTGGTCCAGTGCTTTGTTGTCAAGTAGCCCGATACCACAGTGTCGGCGGGCACGCAGCTGTGCTCGACTCGGTGCTCGATGACCAAGCCCTGGGAGAGAAGTTCCGACACGCCAGTGGGCATACCGTCCTCTATGAGGGGCGAGGTTGGATCGAGTTTCGGATGTATCCGAATGGGTTCTGGCAGTTACTTGAGGGGTTTCGCAAGAACGTCGCTATCGGCGCTCTCAGTGTGCGCGGCATCGGTGCATTGGTGGCGACCCTGATGATTGTTGCGCAGCTCTCGGCAATGGCAAATCTGGTTACCGCTGCGCCAAGTGAGCTGGTCGGAGCCCTCACCGTTGTGGGGTTGATGTTCGTCATCAATGTGCTGGTAGCTCGACGTATCGGTTCGTTCAAGTGGACCGGTGTGATACTCCAAGTGCTCTACTTAGTGGTGTTCCTTGTGATCGTGGTGACGTCTGGAGTTGATCTGCTCCGTGGTAAGACCACTTGGAAGGGTCAGCTAATGAGAACGAGACGCTGAGTGTCCAATGTGGTCGGCATGGCGCTTGCCATAGCATTCTGGATCGCGACGAGCGTGGTGGTGGGGTTCCTCGGCGCACGGCTCTCGCTAACGGCGTTGCTCTCGATCGCTCGTCATTCTTGGTGGTTGGGTGGGCCAAGGGCACGCTGGTACCGAAAA
>DAHXNM010000196.1 GCA_027365375.1 Ferrimicrobium sp.
ATCCAGAGCAACGACTTTTGATCTAGGTCATAACCAACGGCACCATTATGGCACACCGCAATAGGTCCAAGCTCAGCCATGTCTGCTACGTGGAGAACGCCTCTAATGCCGCGGGCTGTCGCTGGCACCACCGATACCCCGCGAGCACGCGCATTTCGCAGTTGGTCCACCACCTTGGGAACGATGGTCTCGGCTGTGGTCAGCAGCGTTCCATCAAGATCCGTGAACAACAAAGACGACTTATTGAGTGACGTCGACATCTCCCTGAGCGTACCGTGCCTCAGCACGAACACGGCTAGGTGGAGGCTCAGCAACTATGTTCGATAGTTCCCCACCTACCTTCAGTGCTAACCACGCTAATGTCTCTTGGGGGGTTGAGACCGTATGGCCCAGTTGAACCGTAACCCAACCGGGTAATGTGGCATAGAGCCATTGCATCACTAATGGATACACCTTACCAACGAACCCTTCTGGACGAAGTTGATCGAGTACGGCAAATGCCTCTCGGGTCGCGTCGTTGACCACAAGCTTGGGCTGTCGCCAGATCCAATGGCTCACCTCTCCATACTGAAGCGGCACCTCATCCATTGCACAACCCATCAGCTCTGCAAACCGAGACATCTCAGTCACATATCTATCGCATACCACGACATCAGTCTCCGGATGAAAGCTCCGATAGGCCAAACACACCGATTCAACCATTGCATTGTGAACCCAAGCAAGTAGATAAGGATCATTAGCTGCGAAAGTGTCACCGGTTGTGGACTCCACACCTTCGACGGGTTCATGCAACTTGCGAACTGACGCGATCGCCGTACGGACCTCATCGATGTCACCATAGGTGATAGTGTCCATGAAATCAATCGTCTCGCGAAGTCGGCGATCCGGATGATCCTGGAAACGCGAGAACTGCTGGACGCCAGATAGGGCACGTGGCTCAAGCGACTGTACCGCCAAGGCACGCAGCCCCCCGACTAGGCCTGAGAAATCACTATGCAGCCGCCATACGGCCGAATCAGGGCCAAAAAGAGAATCCATATTTTAAGACTACCAAACTGAGGCCACTACCAATAGCCTGGATCCATGAGTACGCAGAGCCGCACAAGAAGAGCTACTCTACGCCGGCACTATGCCTGGGCCTCAATGCTAGCAGGCGTGGCGATTTCCGGTCTCTTGCTCGCCGGCTGCGGCACAAGTGCCTCTTCAGAGGCCAATCAAGCCTGCGTACTCGTCCATCGGTCGATCAAGCTTTATGATGCATCGCATCTCAGTCACGGTCCTCGAGCTCGCTCCGACCTGGCGCGAGCAGAATTGCTGTTGGCACAGGCTGTGGCACCCGCCAACCTTGCCGCATCAACCGACACTTATTGGCAATCACTTGCCGGTACACTCGCCGAAACCGAACAACTGCCAGAGTCGCGTCTAATCAACTCGTTACGAGCGCAATGCGCCCCTTCTGCTAGCAATCAAGGCGAATATGTGAAACCGTTCAAATCACAGGGACAGTGAACATCATGACAAGGATGTATCTGTGGGCACCGGGCGGAGCAGGAACAAAAGCGTGCGACCTCTTAGCTGGGGAGCTCTCTTGCTACCTCCTAACTTGGCTCGCCATCGGTTGTCCCTGGCCGGATCCGAGTATTCCATAAAAGTGCGATTTCGCGCATCTCCGATACCCGGCTCACGTGATCTCCAAACTTGCTAATAGGTCATCGGGTCTAGGAGTGGCACTCGTAGCTATCGCGATCATTCTGACCTTACTCGATAGTCGCCTGACTGCCTTTCTTGCAAAAGGCGCGCCCTGTGGTTATGCTCATAAGCGGTTAGCCGTGGGGTAGCTGATTCGTTCTCAACCGATGCTGCGACATAATCGCGTGATCGACCTCCGCCCCAATCAAAACCATTATGAAGGTTAGATAAAGCCACAGCAATAGTACTGCTACCCCTGCGAGCGGCCCGTAGGTGGCCGACTCCCCAGCCGAGTGAGTCAGATAGAGCGCATAGCCAAGCGAAGCCACTATCCACCCTACTGTCGCGATTGCACTACCTGGTGAGAGCGACCGCCATTCTCTCCATGACCTACCTTCGGCAGCACCGTAGTAAAGCGAGAGCAGCAGAACTATAGCCAACAAGGAACCAAGGATGCGAATGATCCATGCCGCGACTACGACGACACCTTGCAGAGAGGCGGGCAGAAGACCCGCTACGCTCCTCTCTATCGGTGTCCCAAAAACAAGCAGCGCAACTGCCGTCCCTGCGAGCAATATCGTAACTGCTAGCAATGGAACTGCTCGAAGACGGCGCAGCACAAACCCGTGCGGTTTAGCCACCTCGAAGGCAACATCAAGAGCCTGTTGCAGCGCAGAGATTGCCTCGATCGACGACCAACCGGCTATCGCCAACCCTGCTACTACCGCGATAAGGTCGGCTCGCTTTGAACCACTACTCTTGAGTGCATCAGCCAAGATGGTGGCTACCGAGTGTGGGAGCACGACGGCGAGCTCGTGGACAAGCGCTGCCAGCTCCGCTGGAGTGAGCCCAACAAGGCGAGCTAGTCCAACCGCAGCTATCAGCGCCGGGAAGATAGCCAAGAACCCATGAAACGCAAGGCCAGCAGCGGTCAACGTTAGCCGATTACGACCAGTAGTCTTGGCGATCTCTTCGATGACATCTACCGTCGAATCTCCTCCGAGATGCCGCGAAAGGACAACCCTGAGCCTAACGACGCTTACCACCATCGCCACGACGGAGTAGAGGACTAAGACCAAAGCTTCGACCGAGTGAAACTAGAAGGATCACTGATACCACGATCGGCACCACTGCCCATCCTCCAGCTAGATGACGAACGAGCAGCACTAGAACTCCAACGGCTAGCACGCCAACGGCGAGCCAAGGTTGATCGCCAACGAAGAACTCCCAGAGAAACTGGAACGGAGCTGTAATCAAACGCATCTAGCTACCACCGTCATCTATCCGCCGCCACTCGGCGTCTCCCAAGAACCACCAACCCAAGCACCGTAAGAGCGAACCAGATCACCGTCGGAATAAGAAATACGCTTCCTCCCGGCCAATGCAGACCCAAACCTTCAGCCATCCAAAAGGTACCAAAGCTAGTCAACATAATCCCAACTACCATTTTCAGCTTGTTCTCGGGGACCTCTGTCAGAGCTCGCGATATGACCAGACCACAGCCAGCCACAACCACTACGGCCGCCAAGGCGGCCAGTGAAGCTTGACCGAGCGCATGAGCGCTGCTGCCGAGTGAGATTACGATCACCGCGACCTCTAACCCCTCGAGCAGCACGCCTTTGAAAGCAATTAGAAAACCCTGGCGATCAGCCTGCGTCTTTAACAACGTCACCTGGGACTCAAAAATAGCCGCCTCATCGTGCAGGGCTTTTAGTCCAATGGAACGTAGCACAGCCTTGCGAAGCCACTGTAGGCCAAAAATCAAAAGCACCAAACCAACCACGGTGCGCAACACCGCTAGCGGGACATAGTGGACGATCGCGGTTCCCAAGACCGACACGATCACTATCAGGATAACTAAGGCGATTACAGCGCCGCGGAGTGCTACCCGCCAACCATGGGTGAAGCCAACTGCCAAGACGATAGTGAGCGCCTCAACAGCCTCAACAGCACTGGCAAAGAAAACGGCGAGCACTAGCGCCCAATCCACGGAGAATCTACCTTACCCAGAGACGAGTTTCTCAAGAAAGCCGACGTCGATGATCCCACTGCCATCGGCGCCGGATGCGAGTCGCCAATGCGCCAGCTCTCCCGGGTCTCCCAGCGAAGACGCCACGCACGCAGCTTCGGAGAAATCCTGATCTCGGCTGTAGTCACTTGGAGTGATCAGGGTCGCGATACCAGCTCCCACACTCGCGAGCAACCCTGCTCGAGTATCCTCGATGGTCACCACTGAGAGTGGATCAACCTGATGTTGTCCAAGGAGCCATCGATAGATAGCTGGATCGGGCTTTTTAACTGGAACCACATCTCCAATACCAAGGAACTGGAAACGATCCTGCCAGCTATCACCAAGATTCTTTCTAAGCAACGCATCGAGACCCTCAAAGGTAATCGTCGATGCGATAGATACGGGAACTTGTCGTGAGGCCAGCTCATCAAGCAAACGTCGTACTCCTATGCGAAGTCCGATGCTACCCTGATCGACAAGATCGCTAAAGTGTCTAGCTTTCACATCATGAATCTGCTCAATCCGTGACTCACTGAGCGACTCGAGCTCAGGATGCTCCGCCCAGTAATGGCGAATCCTCTCCTTGCCGCCCATGATAGCGAGAAGCTCGCCGTAGAGGGTGACATCCCAAGAGACCGGGTATCCGAGCTCCGCGAAAGCCGCATTATAGGCTACGCGATGGCCCTCACGCTCCGTCTCCGCCATCGTTCCATCGACATCAAAGAAAACCGCCTGAAGCACCATCGCTCACCTTTCTCTCACATTAGCGCGAAGGCTAGCGCGACCTCCGCGAGTACTGCGCTGGGCGGCGGGGTCGTCGCGACCCTCCTCCGCCTCCACGGCTTCCACCATCACTGCTAGGCTCTCCAGTCTGCAGCTGATGCTCGATCGAACGAGCCTTGGAACGATCTCGATCAGAGACCAACGAGATCACCACGCCGGTATTGCCAGCGCGACCGGTACGGCCAGAGCGATGCAGGTAATCGGTGAAGTTGTTCGGGAGGTCGTAGTGCAATACGAGCGCAACCTCATCCACATGGATACCACGAGCTGCAACATCAGTTGCAATCAGAACCTGCGTACGCTTGGTCAAGAACTTCCGCAACGCCGCATCGCGCTGACGCTGTGTCAAACCGCCATGAACAGCCGAAGCGTCCATGCCAAGATCTGCGAGTTCATCGTCTAGACGATCTACCTGATCGCGTGTATTGCAGAAGACGATCGTAGGACCATGCCCAAGTGCATAGTCGGAGACCAGACCCGCCTTCTCGTATCGACCAGCCGGCACAAAACGATGCTCAAGCTTGGGTTCGTCAGCCTCAATTGTGATGAAGGTTGGATCAGTAAGGTAACGTTGCACAAGAGACCGGACCGGGCCGTCTAGTGTGGCTGAGAAAAATGCAGTCTGGCGGCGCGAGGTCAAGGATCCAAGAATCTCTGCCACTACTGGACCAAAGCCCATGTCAGCCATGCGATCAACCTCATCGAGAACAACGTGGGTCACAGCGTCAAGCGAGACCGCACGCCGATCAACGAGGTCCATCAGTCTTCCAGGAGTAGCAACAAGCACATCGACTCCACGCTTGAGCTGCTGAATCTGCTTGCCGTAAGGGGTTCCCCCATACACTGCCATCACCCAGAAGTCACGAGGAGCCAAGCTGACGAGAGCCTTTTGGACCTGCTGGGCAAGTTCACGTGT
>DAHXNM010000250.1 GCA_027365375.1 Ferrimicrobium sp.
TTTTCCGCACCAGTTATCTGGTGGGCTACGGCAGCGAGTGATGATAGCCATGGCGTTGACCTGCGATCCGAAGTTGCTTATTCTCGATGAGCCCACTACAGCATTGGACGTCACCATACAGGCGCAGATTCTTGAACTTCTTGAGGACCTGAAAGAACGGCTGTCGATGGCTATGATTCTCGTCACCCATGACATGGGTGTCATTGCTGGTCGCGCAGACAAGGTAGTCGTCATGTACGCAGGTAGGGTAGCCGAACTAGCTCCAGCAAAGGAACTGTTCCAGATGCCTTATCACCCTTACACCGAGGCGTTGTTGGCCTCCATTCCTCCGCTAGAAGGAGCGATTCCAGAGAGACTGTACTCTATCCCAGGGCTGCCGCCTGATCTTAGTACTGACTTGGTTGGCTGCCGGTTCGCCCCACGATGCCGCTACGTACAGGATCGCTGCCGTGTCGAAGAGCCACCGTTTGAGATTCCCGATGGTTACCCTCATCCCTTTACATGTTTTTATCCGGTGTCGGCGCCCGATCGGATCCCAGTCAAGATCATCAGGAGAGACCAGGCTCTCTCCAAGACAGGTCGCGAAGCGATCATTGAACTCGATCACGTGGTCAAAGAGTACCCGGTCACAAAGGGTGCCCTGGTCCAACGAAAGATTGGCACAGTCAAAGCGGTGACTGATGTTACTTTCTCGGTCTATAAAGGTGAAACCTTTGGCATAGTAGGCGAGTCGGGCTGTGGTAAGACGACGACCGGTTCCATGATCGTCGGGCTGGAGGATGTTACCGATGGTGATATCCGTTTCAAGGGTAAGTCGATCATCAAGGACGGAGGACATTACCTGAAGTCTGTCCGTCGAGATCTCCAACTCATGTTTCAGGACCCGTACGCATCCCTGGATCCGCGAATGCGTGTAAAGGACATCCTTTCCGAACCCCTCACCATCCACCGCATGGGAAGTCAACGAGAACGTGATGTCACTGTGGCTCGGCTTCTTCGCGAGGTTGGACTCTCGCCCACAGCTGCCGATCGCTATCCCCATGAGTTCTCTGGTGGGCAACGACAGCGGATTGGATTAGCTCGGGCGCTCGCGCTCCAACCAGACGTCATAGTCGCAGACGAACCTGTGTCGGCACTTGACGTGTCGATTCGGTCACAGGTACTAAACCTGATGAAGGATCTTCAGGCAGAACATGATCTTACATACATCATTATTTCTCATGATCTGTCGGTCGTTAGGTTCATGGCAGACCGCATAGCGGTGATGTATCTCGGCAAGCTAGTTGAGCTTGGCACCGAGTCCGATATTTTCCAACGAGCAAAACATCCCTACACGCATATGTTGCTCGACGCCGTACCAGAGGCAAACCCGGAAGTCGAGCTTGCCAAGGAGCACGGCACCGTCCGCGGTGAAATACCTTCTGCGATTACCCCGCCCTCCGGTTGTCGCTTTCGCACCCGCTGTGCCTATGCACAGGATCGCTGCGCCGAGGAGCAGCCGGATTATACCCAATACGGTGATGAACACTATGCGGCCTGTTTCTTTCCGATGGCGAATGCCCCTCGGTTTGCGGAGACTGAGGCGATAAGTTGATGGGCGATTGATTGCTGGCATCACCGCAGCTAAAAAAGGGCAATCGTAGGCTCGAAATCTGTGCTCCAGCTCTTTCGAGTCTGTCGGTTGTCCAATTCGGCACGTAGGTTACAAGAACACCGACTCGATGGGCTCGCCACTCGATGTTTACATCTTGCGAAAAATGCCGTCGTTTATGAGCGTGTCGGTCTGCCTAGCCAAGTTCTACCCGGTATTGGATCAAAGCTACATTGTGGGTTCGTCTAGATGCAAGAGATTCTCGAGAACCAGGACGCCGTCGCTCCGCTATCGATATTTTAAGATTCAGCGCTGCATCCTGGGCTGGCATCTGGTATTACGAGAATGAAGCCCTTCCTTTGGCATAGTGTTCTCCAGATCCTGAGGGAACAAAACCCATCTGCCTTCAATTTCGATCCTGACTAGCTGCAGAAGCCTCTCCTAATGATGCTCGAGGTTCTAGGAGTCCCGCCCGATTGGCCAGACCGATTCCGGAGCGCTCTCTCGCCTAGTCGAAGCCTGCTATCAGATGGCATCTTTGCCGAGATCAGATCAGCAGCCGAAAATCGATCGATCCTGTCCTCCGGCCTCCTGGTTAGCAATACCGAGCTCATTGAGGCAGCAGGTAGACACCCTTGACCAATCTGATGCTGTCGGGGTGGTGTTAAACCCACTGATGCCAGTATTTCAAGCAAATCCTGGTGCTACGTCTTCCACTTGGATTGGCTCCACAGCGCACCACCTGACCCGCTAAAAAGCGTGGCCCGCGGACAAGTACTCGACCAACCGACATCATTGGTTTTTGCTGGCTACGAAGAGGTAGTCAAAAGGTGCTCAGTGCCAGGTGATCCGTTGAAGTGGCAGTAAAGATATTCGACTCCTTGGAGTGCCAACAGGAAACCTATTTGCCAATGGACAATAGTTATGTCAGATTGCGTCCGCGTAGCCCTACAGGGTTTCACTGGAGTTAAACGCAGTTAACCCAGCAACACAGATGTTCAAATACCGCAGAATTTGCCTCTTAACCGGCTAATGACAATAGAATCGTTGAGAGTTTCGTGATCCTCCGCTGGAGCTGGCCTTCCACCCCATATCAGGCGAGGCCAATTATTTCGTAGGGCACGCTTTTGGATCCCACCAACTCACAGGTTCCGAGGAACTCCAAAGATTGGTATTGGCGAGTTGGGTAACGCTCTGCAAGTTGCTACCTGACCCTGTGGATGAGGAGCTACTGGCCGACCCTGTGGACGAGGAGCTGCTGCTAGTCGACGACGAAGACGAAGACGACGAAGACGAACTGGAACT
>DAHXNM010000279.1 GCA_027365375.1 Ferrimicrobium sp.
CAGCGACGCTCGAGTAGCGAGGTATACGTACATGTCTTATACTTGTATTTTACCACAACATGACCAGACCAAGCTAATCTGCCTGCGGCTATAGACAGAAGCGCAACATTCTCTCCTCACATGGCAAACCGGCACCAGATCTGAATCCTGTGCACGGCTAGCCGCGAATGCTTGCCTCTGTCTAGAGAGATCAAAAGCTACATCTGTGAGCCCAACACCCTAGTTGTCGGCCCAGAAGAGATATTCGAACCCGATGTCAGGCCGCGCATATTGCCTCGATGACGCCTCAGCAGCCGCACTTCTCTTAGCCATTTTTGTACCTAATTACAATGGGCTAGACCGTGCGCGCTGAGGTCCGAGACAGTTGATTATCGTTGGATTTTGAGCCAGATCATCAGAACATGGTTGACAACTGCCTCAACACCCGACTAGAGTATCGTTAATTCTATAGAGGTTGTGTGCCGAGGGGATGAGGTCATAGGGTTCCCTACTGGGAACGGGTTGGTCCCCTCCCCTAGGGCGACCGAAGCCACCCTAGGGTTGTGTGCCGAGGGGATGAGGTCATAGGGTTCCCTGCTGGGAACGGGTTGGTCCCCCTCCCCTAGGGCGACCGAAGCCACCCTAGGGTTGTGTGCCGAGGGGATGAGGTCCAAAGTTCTATACTTCCACACTGGCGCGACGGCTCTGCTGTCGTGGCGAGCCTCCACGCCTCCAGGAATCAACTGCTGCCTGCAACTCATTGATAGCGCTCATGGCATGGGCTGTCGGACCACTACCTCCCTGGAGCGCACGAACCTCATTAATGGAACGCGCTACCGAGGCAGCAAGTTCAGGCCTAATGCCAATCGTCTTCCCAATATCGTCCGGGGAAACTTCATTTGTATCGAGCACCATCTTCAGTAGCCCAGCCGCGTCGACATCTGGCCAAGCAGCACCACACAAGTCACGAACGAATTGGAAAAGTCCGTCAGCATGGCTCTTCATCGCGCACTGGGCGACAACTTCATAGCCGCGGCCAGCAACTGCATTCGCGAGACGATCAAGAGCATGTCCAGGATCAAATCCGTAGGTCAACAGGACCGCGACGCCCGTAGAGCTTCCAGGAAGCAACTGATCCACAAGTTGCTGAGTCGCGAGACTTACGTGCTGGCCCCCTATCACCAGGCCATCAACCCAAGTGGCCAAGATGAGAAGATCATAATCAGCGACTAGCTCGGGCGTGACTTGGTCCACTGGTACAGCGATGATCTCGTTAGTGACCATACTGAGGAGTTCAGCCAACCTGATAGCTAACGCTCGCGTTGTGCCTCCGGGGGAGTCAATACTGATTAGCACCCTGGGTGGACGTAGACGCCCTGCAGACGAAGGCGCATGTCGCGAAGATCGAGATAACAGGCTCTTGCCGAGCTTTCTCCCCTGCGCCATCGCCTCAACTACCGTCGAGGGACCAATGAGCGAATCGCCAACGACATAGACTCGATCACCAAGGGCGAGCTGGGCACGTGAACGAGCTCGCTCACGACCTACGGAGAGATCCCCAACCGGCATTCTCCGAGATACCTCGTTCTCTAACCCATTAAAGATACCACTAGCCATCCAATGGCGATCCTTGATAACAGGCACCTCTTTACGCACCGGCAAAGACGGGAAGCTCGCCAACAATTCTGGCTCGAGACGATAACCAAGGGCCGCTACCACCTCGTCTACCTCCATGACGCGGAAGACTTTGTCGGTCACCTTTGGACGCTGTGCACGCTCCTCTTGGATGGTGGCGACGAGAGTGGCTGCGATCCGCCCATTGGGCAGTGGCCTCAGACTCGCCACCGTCACTGAGAAGAGTACCTCTACGCCCTCATGTTCAGCCTCACCAAGTTCGTCTGGGCGCACCAACGAGAAGCGGCGGTCCATCCAATCAACACATGTCGCGTTCCCACCAAGTCTCCTTGTCATACGAGCAACATCCATTGCAGTGTTGCCGGCACCAACCACGAGTACATCGTGAGGGCCGCTCATTGTGTTTGCATCTCCAAAACTCTGCCGAATCGCTTGGTACGCTTGGGCGAGGAACTCATTCGCCTCGGTCACCTTTACGCTCTCCTTGCCAGCCGCCGTGATCGGGAGAGGGGCATTAGCACCTTGAGCAATGACAACGGCATCATAGGTGTGTGACAGATCCTCAAGAGCCTCAAGTGAGACCCTCGTGTTGGTAACGATCTCAACGCCGAGTCCCTCTAGTTGGGCGGCGACCCGCGAAACCACAGCATCCGGGAGCGTGAACTCTGGGATGCCAGAACGAAGGAGACCACCTATCTTTGAGGACGCTTCAAAGATTGTTGCCTGGCCACCACCTCGCGCGATGACGTCAGCTACCCCAATGCCTGCAGGGCCACCACCAATTACGGCGACCGAGATCCCAACGGGCTCGCTGGTAACAGTCTTTGGCTCACTCCTGTCTGCGAGGTAGCGCTCGATCTCGTGTATGGCTACCGGCATATCGCCCGCCAACGCAAACGAACACGCTCCCTCGCACTGGGTCCCGGTATCACAGACACGTGAACATATCTCTGGCATCGACGAACTCGCTGAGAGAACCTCACGTGCGCCGGCGAAATCGAGATTCCGGGCTCGCTCTATGAACGCAGGGATGTCATTGTGCGTCGGGCAACCTCGTACACAGGTTGGGTCTGGGCAGTTCAAACACCGGCTCGCCTCGGCTATCAACTCATCGTCGTTGACAAATCCGACGCGCACCTCATGCAAGTCAGCCCGAACATCTGCGGGCTCAAATAGATGCGCCCCAACTCGATCGCTAACGTGTACGGACCCCTCTACATGGATGGCCGCAAATGGACAGGTGCGCTCACACTGCCTGCAGGCCACACAAACCGACTCATCCACGTTAACCGTGTAGGTGAACTCATCGAGGGTGATTGCCTCCACTGGGCAACGCACCAGGCACTCCTGGCATCCTGAACAACGATCCTTCAATACTGTAACTTGTGGAAACTCACTAATATTCATCTCTCTCACCTCTAAGACGCTGCATGCATAATGATGTACAACCAACCGGCTACCCCACCAAGAGCAACCATGAGGGCGACCGCAGCCACCCGTGCGCCTGCCACATGTCGCGTGAGAGGAGCGAGATCTCTTTTAAAGATCCTAAGGACCGCGTAGATGCTCCCGATAACTCCGATCGCCATTATCACAACCTGAACATCAACAATCGTTGGATTGGAGATCAGATGGTAGTTCACAAGCGACCACTTAGAAGTATTCACTCCAAATATCTGGACGATGGCAGGAATCAAGCGTGGAACATGCTTGAAGAACTTTGGTAGCTGCCGGGCAAAGTAGTCCATACCAACAATCGGAATGAGTGCGTACGAAAGCGGGAGAAATACCTGTCGAAATGGATTGACCTTCTCCATGAAGTTACCAGCGGCATGAACTCCTCGAGCAGGATCAAGGAAAAGCATCTGATATCCCTTGAAGATAAATGCGGTTAGCACTGCGGCCAAGACGATGATGACCAGATAGTCGATCGGATTTGGATAGTGATTCCATCCAGTCAACCGATTGAGGAAGCTATCCACGCTGGCGTAGACATTGGTGGCGTTCACCTGCTGATAGATGACCAGACCCCAAAGTAGAGCAACCGCCCATGCGATGTCTGCGCGACGACGCTTAGGCGCAACCACTGAAGTTAGAGGACTCTGGAGATAGAAACCAACGTTATTAGAAGGGCATGCCTTATAGCACTCTGAGCAAAGACCACAGGCTGCATTCGACTCGGCCGAACCGGGCCACGTGTACCAAGGGCACCCATAGCCGGAGCTTCCACCTCGCATGCAGTCCTTGGTGGTGCATGCAAGACAGACCGCACGATCGTTGGTCCTGAAACCAGCCACCGAACCCATAGAACCCACCGAACCAATCAGAGCAGATAGCGGGCAGAAATAACGACAGAAGGTTCTGCGCTCGAAGACGAGATAGAACGTTACCGCAGCTACCACGATGCCGAGCACCATCAACGAGGTGTCTCGCGGTGTTCCTGGTCCGGCAATGTTGAAGTACTCCTCCATAAAGGTGAGGAAGATGAAGGTCGCCACCGAGAGGGTGAAGCCCCACTGCGCCCAGCTCTCAGGAAGCTTTCGTCCCAAGCCAAACGGCTTTTGAATCCGCTTAAAGAGCGTCCGCCGCTGAATCCACTCGGCAAATCCACCGAATGGACACATCGAACACCAGGCTCGACCGATGACTGCCATCATGACAAACACCAGGCAGAACCAGAGGTACCAGGTAATGGCGGTCGCGAAGTTGAGACCTGGATCCACGACGCCCATGAACCCAAGGAAAATAACTAACCAGAAGATGATCTGGTTAGGAATGATCAGCAAGAACTGGGTCGCTCGCCTGGACAGGATCCGCGCTATCACCGGGTGGTTCGCTAGATTTGCCTTCTTAGGGAGATCTGTCTCTTTAAATCGATTCTCACTCGCCACCACTGGAATGTGGAGACGCTTCGAGATCGTATCATCTGTTACTAGCTTGACTTTGGTCGGTTCAACTTTCGTCACCGCTTTCCTCCTCAGCACACCTATATCGCTCTTCCATAACTATTGATTAGTTATGTACTAATGGTTAGTGTAGTTGGGCGATTACTACTTGTCAAGCCGTAAGGTAACCTTTATCCATGAACTTATCTATGTCACGCCGAGGAGACTACTGCGTTCGTGCTGCGCTCTATCTTGCAAGGACCACGAATCGCCCCGAAGCTACCAAGGTCAAGGAGATTGTGGCCGAGATGGGGATCCCAGCGACCTTTGCCTCTCAGATCCTGGCAGATCTGGTGCGTGCCGATGTTGCGACTTCGAAACCTGGGCGTGACGGCGGCTATCGGCTGAAGCGAGACACCGCCTCTATTACCCTTCTAGAGCTGGTTGAGGCGGGGGGGGG
>DAHXNM010000268.1 GCA_027365375.1 Ferrimicrobium sp.
CTAAGGTGTCCAGATCCGCAACTTCGGATGCAAGCGATGAATTGAAGCGTTACTACCAACCCGGGGGTGAGTCCGATAGGGTTACAGGGGTTCTGTCAGAATTGGGTAATCAAATACTGGCGCTGCAGTGCCCCTGTGGCACAAAATCCTATGCGAACGGGGGAGATCTTTCTCGATTGAAAGGATGCCGATGGGATTGCTGTCGAAGATCTAGGTGACCAAGGTCCAAAGACGCCCGTTCGGGACCATATCGAGTGTCGAGGCGAACGGCCGAAGTGCCCAGCCCGTAAAGGCAGAGTTTTTCCAATGGGAGCTCACTGTAGAGCTAATTGACCTACAGAGCTTCGGATCTCCGGTCAGGCTCCTCTGGCACAAGCGTCGATGGGTGTGTGGCGATCAGTACTGCTCTGCGCCGTCGTGGAGCGATGTGGACATTAGGATTCCAGCCCCGAGGTTCAAACTCGCCGAGAGGGTGGTTAGGTTCACCACGCGAGCAGTTAGACGCTATCGGCGATCGGTGTCGTAGTGGCCGAAGAACTCGATTGTGATTGACACACGATCAATAATGCTATGCTCACATCCTCAAAGCGGGGATCATCGTCGGTGCTGATAGCCGGCGAGATGATGAAGGATCGCCGATAGCCTGGATGGACTAAGAAGCAGCACGAATCTGCTCTCCTCGCCGCTCCAGCATCAATTAGCGATGCTTACCGCATATGCTCACGTAGTTACAGCTCTTGTTTCGTGGCATGAGGAGGTGTTATTCGGTAGGCACGGGTGGTGGCTCCATCATGGTGGCGGTAGTGGCTCGTGCACTAACCAGGACCGGTGTATTGTGAGATCACGGCCGTGTTGGTATCACTCCTTAGATCGAGATATGGAGCTCATTATCTCTGCATCTCTGCTCGGTGGCCCGGACGAATCTCACACTGGCGGTGGAGGTCAGAGGACATCGATCGAGCTGCAAGCGCACGATGGCTAGCCACGTGCGAGACCCATTCAAAGGGTCAGTATTCCTCGGCGGTTTAGCGCCTAGTTTGGCTAGAGATGGCTGTTGATAATATCCAGGTTGACCAGGGTAATCAAATGTCTTAGTCTGTGGTATCGAGCGTATTCTGAACGCGTCCTAAAGGGTTTTGCGAAGGCATGAGCCAGTGGCGGCCTGTTCTGTGTGGTTTTGGCGAAGGCCTTCTGAGGCTGCATTGCATCTGGAGCCGGCGTCAAGGACCGCTTAGGCGTAAAGGCAGTCGTGTGCGTGCTCGGATTTAGCCGGCAGCGGGCCTGGAACTGGCGCTCTTGGCGGTCGGGAGTCTGAACGCTCACGCAATCTGGGTCGTCATTTCAGTAGATATGGAGGCTGCAGTTTTAGCGTTCGGTTGCTCTCTCTCGGATCTGCCGAGTTAGACGAAGGCAGATCCGAGGGAGAGAGAGCAATAGGCGGTCGGATCGCTCTAATGTATTTCAGACGCGATCGTAAACATCAAGGCCAGAGCAGATGTCACCAGATGCTTACGCGTTCTTGTTGAGGAAGCCACATCGGATCCGACTCGGTTGTTTGAAAGGCGTCATGGAAAGCATCGATATTACGCACCACTTGATTACACCGGAATTCATTTGGGGAGTGTGGGTCGGTAGCTAAACGACGTAGCATCTCTTCATCACGACGCTTATCGCGCCACCCTATCGCCCACGAATAGAAGAATCTCTGTGCGCCGGTCAGGCCGTCGATGACTGGAGGCTCTTCGCCGCCGAGCGATATCTGGTAGGCGAACCAGGCGATGCCAAGCCCGCCGAGGTCTCCGATATTCTCTCCGATTGTCAAGGAGCCGTTGACGGTGTGTCCAGGGGACTGCCGGGGTACCAATGCGTCGTATTGTGCAATTAGCGAACGGGTTCTCGACTCGAAGGCCTCTCTGTCCTCTGAGGTCCACCAGTCTTGCAGACGCCCATCGCCGTCGTATCGAGAGCCTTCATCATCGAAACCATGCCCGATCTCGTGTCCGATCACCGCTCCAATCGCGCCATAGTTGGCGGCTGGGTCGCGATCTGGATCAAAGAACGGGTACTGGAGGATGGCGGCAGGAAATACGATCTCGTTGAAACCTGGGTTATAGTATGCATTTACGGTTTGCGGTGTCATGAACCACTCGTCGCGGTCTATTGGGCGCCCAATCTTGCTGAGTTCACGAGCAAAGTGCCACTCAGAGACGTGGCGGATGTTCTCCCACAGGTTAGAGGCGTCGACGGACAGAGCGGAGTAGTCCTTCCAGCTTGATGGATAGCCGATTTTCGGACTGAACTTGTTCAGTTTGTCGAGTGCCCGCTCTCGAGTTGACGGGGTCATCCACTCGAGATTGCTGATGCGCTCCCGATACGCCGCCAGCAGGTTAGCAACGAGCTTGTCCATCTGCTGCTTTGCATTGGTATTGAAATGGCGATCTACGTAAATATGTCCGATCGCCTCGCCCATTGCGCCCTCTACAAATCCAACTCCACGCTTCCACCGATCTCTGATCTGGGCGGTACCGGTGAGCTTAGTGCCATAAAAGGTGAAGTTCTCCTCCACAAAGGCGGTCGGGAGGTAGGCGGCAGAGGCGTGAATAATCCGCCAGGTGAGCCAGTCTTTCCACGCCTGAAGCTGGTCTTCGGTGAATAGGCTTGCGAGACCTTCAAGGAAACTGGGCTGGCGTAGAACGACCTCTTCAAGGGCGTGTGTTGGCGCGCCGAGCCCCTCGGCCCAAGTCTCGAGCGTGCAGCTGGGGGAGACCTTGGTCGCGATCGATAGTAGATCGGCGAAGGTGGTGAGGTTGTAAGTCTTTACGGAGTCACGACAGGCTACATTGTCCCAATGATGGCCAGCAATCCTATCTTCAAGTGCGACGATCCGCTCTGCGGCAGCTGAGGTGTCCGGACGGCCTGCAAGCTCAAGCATCCGATCGATGTGGGCTATTAGTTCGCCATGGATGACTTGAAAGCGCTCCTCGTGATAGTAGCGCTCATCCGGCAGCGAAAGCCCTCCTTGTTCAAGAAAGACAAGATAACGGCTGGGGTCTCCAGGGTCAGAGTCCACGAACAGGTGGAAGGCACTTGCCAAGCCCTCGCGTTGTGTTCGTCCGAGTAGTGCGAGGAACTCCTGAAGGTTGCTGATCGACGCAACCTCGTTCAGGAGTGGTTCTATAGGCTGCAGTCCGTTGCGATCGATCGCCTCCTCGTCCATGAAGCTTGTGAAGAGATCCCCTAGTTTGCGCATCTCTGTTCCGACTGGTGCCGTTCTAGCCTCCTCGAGGATAACTCGAGTATTGCGTTCAGCCTCCTCGGCGAGGATGACAAAGGTTCCATAGGTAGCCTTGTCTGCTGGAATTGGCGTCGCCATCAGCCAAGCCTCGTTGACATGGCGGAAGAGATCATCCTGTGGACGAATTTCGGAGCTGAGTTCGTTAACTGGGATGCCAGGGTTTTGAGTCATGCAGATATCCTAGAGACGACGGGCCAGCTATGGGTACCCAAGCGTTCTCGATCCTCACCGGAGCCTGTCTAACTCACCGGAGCAAACAACAGTTGACGCTTTTCTATCCAATGTGCGATACTTGGTCGTGATGGCTAATACATACAGCATTGGCGAGTTCGCAAAACGGATTGGGCGCAGTCCAAGTACGGTACGGTGCTGGGAACAAGAGGGCAAGATCACTCCCAAGCGGCATGAGTTGCAAGAGACCAGAATCTCTTATCAACCGTGTGCGGATAAGCCTAACGACCTTGAGCAATTATGCTCAGGTTTTTAGGAGCAGCAGCCATGATACGAAGCGGAACCTTGGGCTGGGTGCCAGTGGCCACCACGGGTACACCGACCCGGGTTACCGGATACTGAGGCAGTACTCCCCGAAAACCATCTCTGTTGTCATGAATTGTCATCGCCTTCGCGCCACTCAATCTCAGGTTCTCAGCAATGACATCTCCGTTGATGTCAGCTGATCCAATAACGTTTGCTTCAGGGGCGAGAACGCTGCCGATGAAGGTGACGGGCGGTAGCTGAAGATCCTTGATATTCCCAAAGTTCCAGATCAGCGTGGGGATTGTTGAGACTGGTAGTACCGTTGCTCGCAATCTGTCGAGGTCTTTGCTGATCTTTGGTGCGACATTGATCAGGACCGTCGCGGTGCTAGGGGCACTGATGCGCAAGGAGAAGTTGGCGGACGGAAGTTTGTTGAGATCCACGACATCCAATGATCGGTTGGTGCCGCGAAGAACGATGGTGCTGGTGCTTAGATACACGGTCATGTTTGGAGTGAGATTTGCCCAGCGAGTAGAGTCCAAGTTGAGGACCTGGTGGACCAGTCCGAAGGCGAGCGGGGTAGATCCGCACGCGTTTGTCGTGCACTCGACCCTTGTGCTGAGTGCGTGTGATCCGTGGGTCAAGAGTCTCCCTCCCACGGCAACTCCTCCAGTCACGCTAGCTGCTAGGGACGCATTGTGGTCTACGAAGACCCCCCATGGGAATTTTGGTACTACACCAAAGTTGGGAGCGCTCGCGGCACTCAAGTTGGTCGACCGAGTTTGAACACTAGGAGCGGTGACGTACTGGCTGACCGTGAAAGTGGCTACAGCAGTCAAAGAGCCAACTAATAGAGAACGAAGCATCGAGACCATCCCTGGTTCCGGCGAGCACTCTAGGTGCATGCGCGACTGTAAGACAGGGAAAGTTTAACAGTTCAGTGAGAATTTGTAGTCGAAAATTAAAGATTTGCCGCAATAGCTCCGATAATGGGCGCTATTGCGGCAAATCTGTGAAGAAAATTACGAAATCGTTAGTTCTTCATCGATTAGTCCCTCTGGAGCCTCAGCGATCATCGACAGTATCGCCTCGGCTAGAGCCTTCGCTGATCGCGGAGAAAGTTCGAGCGCTGCGCTGCGCTTCGGGTCATCCTGATCGGCGAAGAGGTCGATGTTAAGCGAATGTGTCGCCGGGAAAGCAACCGGATGATCTAGGTAGACCGAAGCCGTCTTCACTCGCTCCCATGACGGACCAGTTTTGGCATTTCCAAAGAGCTCGAGCGTGGCAGTGGTGTAAGTACACATGTTGGTTACGCTCCTAGGTGGGTACCGAAGAAGGTAAAGATGTGTCCCCATGCATCCATTGCCGCCTCTGGACGGTAGGAGGGTGCAGCTGTATTGAAGAAGGCATGGCCGGCACCTTCGTAGCGGTGAAACTCATGAGCTTTGTTGAGCTTTGTAAGCTCCGCGTCGAGCGCATTGACTTCATCGGGGCCAGGGTAAGAGTCATCGTTACCAAAGAGACCCAACACGGGACCGGCGAGCTTGGATGCCCGGTCAACAACGGCCGTCACCTTCATTGGAGACTCGCTCGGCGGTTGATTTACTACGAATGCACCGTAACAGTCAACGATCGCATCGAATGGCAGTTCACATCCGGAGAGGAAGGACTGACGACCCCCAGAGCAGTAGCCGATAACGCCACTCTTGCCATTGGCATTCGGTTGCCGTAGCAGAAAATCTCGGGCACCAGATACGTCACCGAGGAGTCGATCGTCAGGCACTCCACCTTTGGATCTAGCGATAGCTGCCGCGTCATCAGGCGCAGCGCCTGGCGCCTCACGGAAGTAGAGGTTTGGCATAAGTACTGCGTATCCGTGGCGTGCAAAGCGGAGTGCAATCTCCTTTGTCGCCTCGTCGTAGCCCGGCATGTGGTGGATCACTACAACCGAGCCGACCGAAGCCAAGCCGAGTGGACGAGCAAAGAAGCCCTCAATCCATTCTCCCTTGGCACCTTGAAATGCAATCTCTTCTCCGAGTACGGCATGATCTGTCATTGAACCTCCCATAAGGATTGATGGCAGACGCGTATGTACGCCTGCGTCAGGGGTTTAGTTGCAATTAGCAACTACCATCTACCCTAACCTCTGACTTCGACTCTTGGGCCTGGTTGGGCCTGGTTTCCTGCCTGGAGAGTCCAAAGTATGCCTAGGCGTCGAGACATCAGGCTGCGTCAGACGCTAATCGCTCGTGAGAGTAAGGGTTTCATTTTCGACTGAGTGATCTGGTTTTGGTTAGACACCGAGAGATTTGAGTTAAGAATCCACGGATGGTTCTTGTTCCCACACGACGCCTAAGCTGGAATGGTGCCAGATTTTCAGGTCGTCTCAAACTACGAACCCGCCGGAGACCAGCCGAAGGCCATTGCGGCGCTCGCAGAAGGCGTGGAGCGCGGTGAACGTTTTCAGACGTTACTTGGGATCACCGGCTCAGGCAAGAGTGCGACGATAGCCTGGACTATCCAGGCGGTGCAGCGGCCGACGCTGATTATCGCGCCAAACAAGTCGCTTGCTGCACAACTCGCGAACGAGTTTCGAGGGTTCTTTCCCCATAATCGAGTTGAGTATTTTGTCTCCTACTACGACTACTACCAACCAGAGGCGTATCTCCCGGCGACGGACACCTATATCGAGAAGGATTCGTCGATCAACGATGAGATCGATCGGCTCCGCCACGCTGCCACCTCTGCTCTGCTGACTAGAAGAGACGTTGTAGTCGTCGCCTCTGTATCGTGTATCTACGGCCTGGGCTCACCTGAAGAGTATCAAGGGCAGATCCTCCCGTTACGCCGTGGCGAGAGCATTCCGCTTCCTGCTGTAGCACGTCTACTAGTGGCTATGCAATACGAGCGTAACGATGTGGAGGTTTCGCGCGGAAAATTTCGATTACGTGGTGACACGGTCGAGGTGCATCCAGCCTATGAGGAGTTCGCGATGCGAATTGAGTTCTTCGGCGACGAGATTGAACGCATCTCTAAGGTTGACCTCATGACCGGTGAACTAGTAAAGGATCTGGATGAGTTTGTTATCTTTCCGGCGACTCATTACCTGGCGAGTCCAGAGCGTTTGAAGACGGCGATGAATGGTATCGAGGATGAGTTGCGAAGCCAACTCGGCTACTTTGGAGACAGAGGTAAGTTACTCGAGGCACAGCGACTTAAAATGCGTACAGAGTTTGATCTCGAGATGCTCTCTGAGGTCGGGTTTTGCTCAGGTATTGAGAACTATTCACGTCACCTCGACGGTCGTCAGGCCGGTGAACCTCCCTTTACCTTGCTCGATTATTTCCCTAAGGACTACTTGCTAATAATCGATGAGAGCCATGTGACTGTGCCACAGATCCGAGGTCAGTATGCGGGCGATCGTTCTCGCAAGGAGACCCTGGTAGAGCACGGGTTTCGTCTGCCCTCTGCCATGGACAACCGCCCACTGCGATTCGATGAATTCTACGAACGAATCAATCAAGCAATTTTCCTCTCAGCCACACCTGCCCCCTATGAGATCGATCAGTCCTCACGGGTGGTGGAGCAGATCGCGAGGCCAACAGGATTACTAGATCCCGTCGTCGAAGTTCGTCCAACCAAGGGTCAGATCGATGATCTACTAGCGGAGATCCACCGACGTGTCGACCAAAATGAGCGTGTATTGGTGACGACATTGACGAAGAAGATGGCGGAGGATTTGACTGATTACTTCGAAGGACTTGGTGTTAAAGTCCGCTATCTGCACTCCAATGTGGAGACCCTTGATCGGATCGAGCTGATTCGGGACCTGCGTCTCGGTGAGTATGACGTCCTGGTTGGCATCAACCTCTTGCGCGAAGGACTCGATCTTCCAGAGGTGTCTCTCGTTGCAATTTTGGACGCTGACAAGGAGGGCTTTCTGCGTTCAGAGACCTCGCTTGTCCAGACTATAGGTCGCGCTGCGCGTAACAGCCATGGAATGGTGCTCCTGTACGGAGATAAGGTCACGCGGTCGATGGCGTATGCGATTTCAGAGACATCGCGCAGACGTGCCTTACAGGAGAGCTACAACCTTGAACACGGTATCACGCCGACCACAGTTACTGCTCGACTTGGTGATCTCATAGGTGACGAGCGATCGGGGACCAGAGTGCCAAAGCTCCGGCGCTCGAAGGCCGAAGAACGGTATGCGCATCTCGCCCCTGAACAACTGCAAGAGGTTATCGACGCCCTTACCGTCGAGATGGAGACGTGCGCTACCGAGTTGCGTTTTGAAGAGGCGGCAAAACTACGGGACGACATCAAGGGACTGAGCCGCCTGCTTGCTTGAGTAAGACCAGTTTGAAACGATGAGCCTGTCAGAGCCAGAGCGTCGGCCACGTTAATCGAGTTCACCCTATTAACAATCATCGGCTTTAAGGGCTCGCCTGTTCAGAAGGCCACCTACTAGCCAAATTAGTGCTATATAGTGCTAAAATCGCGTCAATCCCCAGCAGCGCTAAAGGGGTCCACGGTGGTTAACTGTCTCGGCTGCTAGATGCCTCCGAGAGCTCAGCTAACGCTGGCTCCGCTGGCGCCTTGATCCTGTGAAGCCTCTGCTGGTGTCGCCGGGGTGTCAAAGAACAGCTTCTTTGCCTCTTCAAGAGTCATATCTGAGCTTGGAAGAACGATGTCAGCCTTGGTTGTATCGCTGTCTGCAAGCGCAGCGCCATTCGTCGTGACCAGCAGCCCGAGTTGCTTTACCAACTGGGCAAATGAGTCGGCATCATTCTTCTCCACGGCCATCTCGAGCGCGGCGTCGAGACCGTCAAGAGCGGGTCTGATTGAGTTCGCAATTCGAAAACGGCTTTGTCCAAGCACTCTGACGACGAACGTGTCGACCGCCGACGACTCCTCAGTTGATCCTCCACTATCTGTAGCGGAGTGGAGTGCCTTTGGGTCGCTAGGTGCAGTCGATGTCTGCAGGCTTGCCGGCTGCGCTGGAGCATTAAGTTCTGCCTTCATGGCTGCTAGCTGGAGATCAACATCGCTAGCCGACGATTTCTGTGCCAGGGCAGCTTCGATGTCATCACCGTGCCCGCCCAACGAAGGTGAATCAAGAACACCAGAGTTGGCGAGTTCTCCTACAGCGGCAGCACGCGACTGCATCTGAGCGATCTTATCTTGAGCACGATCCATCATCATATTGACATCAGTCATCTGATCGGAGAGGCCTGTTAAATTCTCGAGTGCAGAAGACGAAGCCTTCGCGGCGGTGTACTGAGCCTTCATGGTGTCGCGTTGGGCGCGGAATGCCTCGATTTTGGAGTTGAGTGTGCGCCCGGTCTCTTCCAGCGCACTCTCCTGTTGGGCCAGTTGGTTTATCTGAGGTGTGAGCGAGTCGATCTGAGGCTGGACTGCTGTAGCACGTTGCAGCGCCATCTTGGCGACGTCTTCCTGTCCCTGTTGGAGCGCCTGTCTGGCTTGCCCCTGCAATTTATCGTATTGCGCTTGGAGCTGGGCCCTTTGCGCCTCGAGTCGCTTTTGTGACGTGAGCACATCCGCGATTGACCTGCGAACCTGCTGTAAGTTCTCTTGCATCTTCTCGTAACTGAGATCGATAGCCTGTGTTGGATCCTCTACCTTATCAAGGAGCGCATTCGACTTCTGTTGGAAGACCTGAGAGACGCGTTTGAACATGCTCATGAAAGGATCTCCTTAACCCTATAGTGATAACGGCTAGAGCTATTACTCTATTACTCATCATGGTAGCAGAGAATGGGCAAGAATCGGATGACGCCTTCAGCGCAACATCTGATGGTCTGGTAGATTCTTCAGACTTGTTCAAGTTGGCAGCGGAGGCACAGGCACTAGAGACGGTGGGCCTTGAGCGAGTTCTGGAGTTGTTCCAGGATCGTGTTCATACGGAGTCCAAGCGTAAGCAGCGCACCGACTACTTCGATGTCGGCTCCGAGCGTTTCACTCTCGAGCGCGACAAGGACGGAAGGGTGCAGGCGAGTCGGGTTGATCACGTCGTCGGAGGTGTACGCATTCGCTCGGAGAGCCTGAAGCTCTCAGACTGGATTGCGACGGCGCTGGTGCGCTTCCAAGCCGAAGCTGGCCAGAGTGCCATGGCACGGTCAGCTCTTGAGAGGATTCTAGGGCTGTCATGACGCAGATGACAGTCCGCCGCGAGGTGGGCCTTTGGAGAAAGATCGGCAGGTTCGACCTTCTTCTAGCGCTGGTTGCACTGGCCATTGGGGCATTCGGCGTTATCATGGTGTATTCAGCCACCAAGGAACAGATGATTCATGCTGGCATATCTGGCTACTACTACTTTGAACGCCAATCGATCTACTTTGCCTTGGGGGCTGTGGCTATGGTCGTTCTTGCGCTGATCGACTATCAGCGCATAGCCCATTTCGCTTACATTATCTACGCTGCCAGCCTTTTGGGCCTGATCGCTGTCCTCTCTCCGGTGGGCACCTCACAACTCGGTTCGCAACGCTGGTTCCAGTTAGGCCCTATCCAGGTACAGCCGTCCGAATTTGCACCTATTGGGGTTATCTTTGGAATATCCGCCTATGTGGCCAATCGAGAGGAGCCACTTGATCTTCGAGCTGTGATTACCATCCTGCTTATGGGTGGGATCCCTATGGTGTTGGTGATCAAACAGCCTGACCTTGGCACAGGAATCGTTATTGCGATCATAACTGCACTCTTGTTAGTGATGGCTGGCGTCCCGGCGCGCTATCTGATGGCGCTCGTCATAGTAGGTGTAGTTGGTGTTGTCGCCGTCCTTCATGTCGGTTTTTTGAAGAGCTATCAGTTGCATCGATTGCTCTCGTTTCTCAACCCAAAAGCGAACGCCTCCTCCTTTGGTTACAACCTTGCGCAATCCAAAATCGCCATCGGCTCCGGACATATTTTTGGAGTTGGTCTGTTTAAGGGTTCTCAAACTACCC
>DAHXNM010000277.1 GCA_027365375.1 Ferrimicrobium sp.
AAGCACTATCGCACCGAAGAGGGGGCGGAGTCACAGCTTGGCGCGATTTCACAACGAAAGCACGACGGCGTGCGTGCACGACAGATCTTTCTGCCATGCAGGATCAGCTGCAGCGAAAACGCCCCCCAACGTGTCTCGGGGAGCAGCTCGCAGAGCTCCTGTTCGATCACCTCTGGGTTCTGCGAAGTCGAAAGACCCAGTCGGTTACTGAGACGAGTCACATGCGTATCCACCGGGAGCCCTGGAAGACCGAACCAGACCGATCGGACTACGTTGGCGGTCTTGCGTCCAACTCCAGGTAGCGTCGTAAGCTCTTCGAGCTGCTCTGGAACCTCACCTTGATATCGATCCACAATCTGGCCGGCTAGCTCAACAATCCGGTTGGCCTTGGTGCGGTAAAACCCAGTCGAATAGACAATTTCAGCGACATCAGAGATGTCGGCTATCGCCAACTCTTGTGGCGTTGGGTATCTAGCAAAGAGCGCATGTGTCACAGAGTTCACGACTACATCCGTCGTCTGCGCAGAAAGCACCGTCGCTACCAGCAGCTGGAAAGGAGTCTCAAAATGTAGTGCACAAAGCGTCTTCGCGTCACCCGGGTACAGAACCTCGAGCTGTTTCGCGATCTGTTCTATCTGCTGCCTTCCCATGACGACCCTCCCCTACCCAAGCCTACGTTAGCCTAATACCATGGCTCAGCTCGATGTACGCACGATCAACTCAGATAGTTATCTTCCTTCGATTATTTCCCTCGCTCAAGAGATTGAGAAGGTTGAGCATCATCGCGCACTCGCCGATCATCGCTGGATCGACCTCACAAATCACAGCTCCCAAAGCCTCGATACCCTGATGGCTCTCGACGTAGATACCCAGGTAGTGGCGGGCATCGTGACCAGGAACGCGACCAACAAAGGTATCGAAATCGAACTCGCCGTTCGACCAAGTTACCCGTACGAACTCGTGGTAAGAGAGCTTCTTGAGGTGGCTCTTGCGGAGGACTCTGTGTCTTCGGCCCAACGAGTGAGCCTTTGGATCCCAAACCCGAATGATGAACGTGACCACCTCTATCGAAGCCTCGGATTCGCTGCCGATCGGGAGGTCATCCAGATGCGAAGAACGCTACCCGTCGAGGGGTTGACTCGCGCCACGGAGTTAACAATTCGACCCTTCCAACCTGGGATCGATGAGAGTGGATGGCTAACAGTCAACAATCGAGCCTTCGACTGGCACCCAGATCAGGGCGACTGGGACCTAGCGACGTTGCAGGAGCGCGAACACGAGCCCTGGTTCGATCCTGCAGGCTTTTTCGTCATCGACAACGGGACTCGCATGCAGGGCTTCTGCTGGACAAAGATACATTATGATTCACACCCGATGATCGGGGAGATCTATGTTATCGCCGTCGATCCAGAGGACACCGGCAAAGGGCTTGGCAAAGCGCTTCTGGTTGAGGGGATGTACTACCTAGGCGAGGTACGCAATCTCTCGTCGATCATGCTCTATGTCGAGCGCAGCAACGAGAGTGCCCAGGCGCTCTATCGACGCTTTGGCTTCACGGTCGATCACAGCGACCGTCGATACGTCCTGCCTGCAGCGCCAACATCAGCCGATCAGAGATGAGCATTCTCCAGGAAGATCACAAGCGTATCGGGCGTTGCGGTGATCGAGATCGAACAACTCAGCTGATCTCAGAGCTCCGCTATTACGACGTTCATGCCATCCAAGGGGCTCACTCGACACCTGAACACTTGGCTTACAAACCGGTGGCACTCGTACCCGCTAGCCAGCTATATCCTTGGTCAGAGTTGAGCGCTGTGGACCAGCCAGCAGTACAATCCGGTAGCATCGTCTCGCGGGTCGAACTCATAAAGCCTCCGGCGTAGCGCGACCTCGCCGAGGCAGGTAACGGCCTTGGGCCAATTCAACTAGCAGATGAACAAAGGAGTTCAGCCAATGACCAACGAACCATCGTTCTCTATCTACTTCGAAGACCAACACGGTTTTCTCGATACCGCCAGCATCGGCCTACTCCCCAAGACCGCAGCCGACAGTCTCCATGAGGCCGTCGATCACTGGGCCAGAGGGACCGCACACTGGTTCGATGACTGGCTTGGGCTAACCGATACCGCCCGAGATCTATTCGCCAAAATGGTACATGCAGATCCACACCTTGTAGCGACTGGGCCCTCCACCTCGGTCCTGGTGGCGCTGATCGCCGATGCACTCCCACCCGGATCGAGGGTATTGACCCCATCGATCGAGTTCACCTCGAACTTATTTCCATACCTTGTTCAAGCTGAGCGTGGAATCGAGGTCATCAGCGTCGACGAGTATCAGCTCGTCGAAGCCATCGATAGCTCCATCTCTCTGGTCGCCGTCTCGGCAGTTCAGAGCGCGAATGGACACGTCACCGATCTCGACGCTATCAAAGCGCGAGCCAGCGTCACCGGGACCATGATCGCCGTAGACGCCACACAGGCTGCTGGCTGGCTCCCGCTCGACATGAACGGACTTGACGCTATCGTCTGTTCTGGCTACAAGTGGCTACTATCGCCACGGGGCACCGCCTATCTCGCGCTATCCGAACGCCTCAGCGCGATGATTAGGCCACTCTATGCCAACTGGTACGGCGGCGAGGTGATCACCGACTCCTTCTACGGCGCACCACTGCGACTGTCGACAAGCAATCGACGCCTAGATCCATCGCCAGCATGGCTGTCGTGGGTTGGAGCGGCACAGTCGCTTAAGTTACTCGATCAGATCGGAATAGAGGCAATCTATAGACACGACGTAGCATTGGCTACTCACTTTCTCACCTTGGTCGACCAACCGGAACCATCCAGACCGTCAGCGATAGTCTCGCTGGAACTTTCAAAGCCAATAGATCCAACCGTGCTGCCTTTCGTAGTCTCGGTACGTGATGGCCGACTCCGAGTCTCCTTCCACCTTTATAACACCATGGACGACGTTGAACTCGCAGCAAAGGAGCTAAAAGAGATCATTCTGCCACCCAATTGAGGACCAACAACAGATGAGGTCCACACCAGCTTGCTCATGGGTTGCGACCGTTGCATCTGAGTGATAAATGGTGAGTCTACTCACTGGATGCACCTTTTTCAAGGTTCTTCCTCCGGGCTTCATTCTCACTCGCCCAAGGGTCGTTCTTGCCTCTCCGAGTACGGCCAGTATTGCTACTGGTCTTACATGCTCTCTTCAGGTGATGAGTCGTCCCATCATCTGAACTGTCGCCTGTACCAAATGGCCTGGGAACGAGCAGGGCGCTGGTCTCAACTAGACCAGAACTGGTAACCGACCAGTCACGGATGTTTAATGAAGCATTCTCATCGCGATCGACATCAACATGACAAGTATCACAGGTAAGCCTCTTGGCGAGCTTTGCACCGGTTAGTCTGCCTGTGCAGTTGTAGTGGATCTGTGATGAGGGGAAGAGACGATCCACAACGACTACCTTGACTCCGGCTCGTTCGGCCTTGTAGGTAAGCGTTGATCGAAAGGCTCCGAGTCCAGCATCAGATACCGAACGGCGGAATGCCCGTCTTCCCATGCTTCGACCCATGGCAGCGATGTTAGTTAAGGTCTTCAATCTTTACTTCGCTGTAGTTATCCACCAGGTAACGAGTTAACTGATGGATACTTTCGCGGCGGACGTATACGGCTTTGCGGTCTAACTTGACAAGCTTGGCTTGTCCTTCTCTGTGACCGCGTGATCCTGGTATCCGCCGTGAAAGAGTGCGCCCAACCCTGCGGCGTTCGGCAATGGCAGCCCTAAACGGAGTTGGGTTAGGGATAGTTATCATGCCACCATTACTATCTGCGATAGTTTCAAAGCGATCTTAGTCCTAGGGCTTGGATACGGACGGTTGAGACTCTAGGTCTCCCACCAATATGAGTTGCCCTACTATACGCGCAGGAACAGGTAGAGTGCCGGCACGATACCACTTATATGCCGTTTGAGGATGTATACCTTGGGAGAGTGCCCACTCACGCAGGTTCATTACATCCTATTGTAGTACATCTGTACGTTATCTGTTGTAGCCCCTCGTCTATGCCAGCGTTGCACCAGGTCGGGCGTCCGAAGTGATCTGGCCTCTTCCACCAGTTCCGGAAGGCATGGTCTAGGTCCCTAAAAGCGACTTGCTGGACCGAAGAGGATCCTTCACCTAACCAGTCGAAGGCTTTTCGAGCTTCAGCCACTTCTCGCATCTGGGTGGCGGTGTTGATCTTCTGCACCCGACCGGGCTGCCAGAGCTTTCTCTGTTCGAGTCCCAGGCTCCAGACCGTACGCGCATCCTGGCAGTGCTTGGCCAGCATAGGGGTGGTACTCGGGTTGGGATAGAGGCGCTGACGGATGCTCATGCAACATATATATGCACGGGAAACGCATCTTCCTGGGTGAAGACAGTTGAGGTCGCTCGACACTACCCTTACGGAAGGGGCTTGTGCTCCCGTTTGGTCAACTGATCGAGAGCTCCTTCCGCCACTCCGATAACCAAGCCCAGAATTTGGCGTACAACTTTGGGATCGTGTATAAACGCCTGGAGTTGGGCATCGAGAAACCGGGACAGTTCTTTCTGAAACGCACCAACCGTGCTTGGCTGACTGAGTAGTACGGTTCTCTCTCGCAACTGTTGGAGAAATTTCGCGTAGTCAAGATGATAATCGTTGATTTTGGAACGCACAAAGTCGGTATTCAGCACCACCGCGTCCTGGGTGAGCACGTGGATATCCCACAGGTCCCTGGACTTGAGATAGTCACGCGCTCCGAGCGCTACGATCTTGTCTGCCAGAATCTCCTCTTTTGACTCGACTTTGAGCATGAGGGACCGGTAGCCATATGCGACACCGTTGGAAATAACTTGGATTGGCCGTACTTCACTGGTATAGGTTGGGACTTTTGCCACATCAAGGTGAATGACATAATTTTGCTTTACAGACTTGTCGTAGTTTGGCAGTAGAATCTTTGATTTCCATCGGCCCACAGGCACGTTGTCTTCTTCGCTGGGAAGGCGTTCCTCCACATCCACAAATAGACCATATGTTGCTCCGACGTTACCTCTTAGCCGGTCCATAAAGGGTTTCATTAGAGCGGGGTTAAAGTCAAGTCCACCAGCAAATTCCAAATCCTCAGAATAGCGGACCCCTCCGTAGCAAAGTCGCAGCGCTGTTCCACCTTGAAACACCAGGGTTGCTGCACTGCCACTTTGCAGCAATGCCTGAATGATCTCGTAATGCAAGAGCTCCTTGATCACGGCGGGTACGCTCGCTTGTTTTTCTTTGGCGATCTCTTGGGCCGTCCCTAGCAATGATGTGAATTCTATCGCCATCACGATACCTCCTTCTCCGGTAGTTCAACCATCTCCGTATTGCGCTTGGCGTAGCGCAGGTCCGTATATGCACGTTCGGGGGTTGCGACGTGAATGC
>DAHXNM010000281.1 GCA_027365375.1 Ferrimicrobium sp.
GATGAGTTCAAAACCCTCCGCTTCGAGCTCCTGGATGGCCGCGGCGCAGTCGGGAACTCGTAGGCCGATGTGGTGGAGTCCCTCGCCACGCCGTTGGAGGAACCGGGCAACACTTGAGGATTGGTCATAAGGCGAGACGAGCTGGATATAGGAGTCAGCCACTTGCAGCAACACCTCGTCGATGCCGTCAGATTCGACGCGTTCGCGGTGTACGACACGACCACCGAGGGCGACGTAGTGTTGGATGGCCGTTTCGAGGTCGGCAACGGCGATAGCCACGTGGTCAATCTCGGTCGTATTCATGTATTCTCCACGGTCTTGGCGCGAGCAAATCGTTGAAAGAGGGTGATCTTGTCCTCGCCGACACGGTCGCGAAGGGCCTGATCGGTGACGCCGAGTCCATCGGCGGGACTCAGACAACGGATGCCGACCTTGCCTTCGTGAAGGTTCGCGCGTACGACATTGACCGCTCGGCCTACATGTTCGAGGTCAAAGGTTGCAGAAAGCACTGGTTGTACTCTACCTTTGGCGATGAGCTTATTGGCTTCGTAGGCTTCGCGATAGTTAGCGAAATGGCTGGCTTTGATGGACTTGAGCTTCATCCAGAGGTGACGATTGTCGTATTCGATGCGATAGCCAGTGGTAGCGGCACAGGTCATGATCAACCCGCCGCGCTTGGCGACATAGACGGAGGCCCCCATCGTCTCGCGCCCAGGATGCTCAAAGACGATGTCTGGATCCTCTCCGACGAGGGCGCGAATATCGCTGCCAAAACGTCGCCACTCGCTCTCGTCTTGGGTGTTCTCATCCTTCCAAAAGCGATACCCATTAGCGGAACGATCGATGATGTATTCGCAGCCCATCTCACGCAGCAGGGCTGCCTTTCCGGGGGATGAGACGACTCCCACCGGGATGCCACCACCGTTGAGTACATATTGGACGGCATAGCTGCCGATCCCGCCGGTTGCACCCCAGATCAGCACCACCTGACCTTGGGTCATGTGTGCTCCATTCTTGGAGACGATCATACGGTAGGAGGTGGAGTTGCACAACGGGTTGACTGCTGCCTCCTCCCAACTCAAATGAGCAGGTTTTGGCATGAGCTGGTTGGCTTTGACGATGGCAAAATCGGCAAGTCCGCCAAAGTTCGTCTCAAAGCCCCAGATCCGCTGCTCGGTGGCCAACATCGAGTCATCGTGAGAGGAGGGATCTTGGTCATCGACGTAGTTACAGTGGATCGTCACGCGATCGCCGACGTTCCAGTTCCGTACCGCGGAGCCGACTCGAACGATGATGCCTGAGGCGTCGGAGCCAATCACGTGGTAGTCGAGGTCATGGCGACGGTTCCAGAGGTTGTGCGACCGGCCCATGCGCTTTAGGAAGTCAAAAGTAGGCACCGGCTCAAAGAGTGAGGACCAGACGGTGTTGTAGTTGATCGATGAGGCCATCACCGCTATGACCGCTTCGTCTGGGGCGAGTTCGGGCACGGGAACGTCGTCGACGTGTAACGAACGTGAAGGGTCTCTGTCCGCTGACGGGATCCCCTCAAACATCGAGATCTCGTCTTTGCGGAGAAAGGCGGCTCGATAGTGGTCAGGGAGGGGCAGCTGGGCCAACTCCTCTCCGCTCGCGTTGGCGAGGATGGCATCGATGAGTTCCGTTGTCATCCTCGTATGCTACCAGCAAGGAGGAGGATTCTTGATGCATGAGGAGTCTCTCGTATACTAGAAGTACGAAGAAAGGACGCACGATGGCAAATTCTGTAATCGTATCAGGAGCACGAACCCCTATTGGGAAGCTCTCAGGCGCACTTGGATCGTTGACAGCAATGCAGCTCGGATCGATCGCGATCAAAGGTGCGCTCGCTCGCGCCAGCCTGGCACCAGAGATGGTTGAGTATGTGTTCATGGGGCATGTGCTCCAGGCTGGACAGGGTCAAATCACCGCGCGACAGGC
>DAHXNM010000288.1 GCA_027365375.1 Ferrimicrobium sp.
TAAGCTGTAATGGGAAATGGTAAAGCATCGGATTTTAAACTCGATTTATAATCTGTAAATGGCATGTATTCAATTCCCGATATATTCTTAGAATAAGGTAAGCATGGAATCACATGGTTTATTTCTGAACCAATCAGCATCAAAAGCCTCGGAAGTTGAGGAAAAATTAGAATAAATAGGATGTATTCACTGAATTCCAACTACTAAATTTCGCAAAGTTACATTCAATTATTCCATGCTTTAGCAGATAAAGTATTGGCTAACGACGCCTAATTTGGTTCCACTCAAACGTCGAGCACGCCACCACCGCCATTAGAGCGATCACTCTCCTCTGCTCTAATCTGCTGGCAGCGAAGTCCTACTAATCAACAGGATTGGTGTTTAGCGTTGCCACCATACCCCTGAGGTCGTGTAGCTCCTGGCGATAGCGCTTCAGCTGGGCTACAACCGAGTCAATCGATGCGCCACCCGCTGCAGATCGGCGGCGGACGGCGGCGTCTGCCTCGATGAGAGACATCGCCTCCTCTCCTAGCTGAGGGTGGGCTCCGACGAGCTCCCGAAGCGGAACCCTCCGCTCCAGCGAGTCACGCACAAGACCAGCCGCGACCCCATGGGCTCGGCGAAAAGGAACGCCGTTGGTCACCAGATACTCAGCTATATCGATCGCTTGGAGATACTCCGACGAGGCTGCCTGACGCAGTCGCTCGTAGTCGAAGGTCATCGTAGAGACCATACCTTGGAAGGCCACCAGCTCACGAGTCATCTGCTCGACGGAGTCAAAAAGCGGCTCCTTGTCCTCCTGAAGGTCGCGGTTATAGGTCAAAGGAGTGCCCTTCAGGGTAACCAGAAGCGAGACCAGATTGCCGACATAGCGACCAGTCTTACCCCGAGCAAGCTCGGCGATATCAGGGTTCTTCTTCTGTGGCAACATCGAGGATCCAGTCGAGTAGGCATCATCGAGGCGAAAAAAGCCAAACTCTTCGGTGGTGAACATGACGATCTCCTCGGCAAAGCGAGAGAGATGTACTCCCAACAGAGCGATGTTGAAGAGGATTTCCACTATGAAGTCTCTATCAGATACCGCATCGAAACTGTTTAGAAAGGCGGCAGCGAAACCGAGTTCACCCGCGGTGAACTCTGGGTCGATCGCCAACGTGGTACCTGCAAGGGCACCGGCGCCAAGCGGCGAGACATCCATACGGCCGTAGGTCGCGAGCAGTCGATCAAGATCACGGCGCATAGCCCAACCGTGCGCCAGGAGGTAGTGGCCTATCGGCACCGGCTGGGCTCGTTGGGTGTGGGTATACCCTGGCATAACTGCATCACCCGCAGCCTCAGCTACATCAGCGATCATAGACAGGAACTCGACCACTCCATGAGAGATGGCGGAGATCGCACTTCGTGCGTAGAGGCGGAGATCGAGGGCTATCTGGTCGTTACGAGAGCGCCCGGAGTGGAGTTTGGCACCAACATCTCCAATCAGCTCGGTCACCCGTCGCTCGACGGCAGTATGGATATCCTCATCCGATGGGAGGAATCTGAAGTTGCCAGTCTCAAGCTCTGAGTAGACGGAGTCAAGCGCCTCGAGGAGCGAGGCGCTCTCCTCCTCATCTAGCAGCTTGGCTCGAGTTAGTCCATGCACGTGTGCTCTGGATCCTTGGATATCAAAGCGCCAAAGCTTCTGATCGAACGAGAGGCTCTCAGTGAAGGCGAGAAGCGCATCCGCTGGGGGTGCGCTCAGCCGGCTCTGCCATAGGGTCATGGCTGTACTCTACCCTGTCGCTTCGACCAAGTCTCAAGTCCGAGACCGAAGATCTTCACAAATCCCTCGGCGTCGAGGTGGTTGAAGCTATCAGCCCTGGCATAGGTAGCGAGTTCATAGTCGTAGAGCGAGAGAGGGCTCCGTCTCCCGTCGACAACGAAACCATTCGGTGAGAATCGAACCCGCACCTCTCCGGTGACCACCGCCGATGCCTCCTCCATGAAGGCATCGAACGCCATCCGCAACGGGGAGTACCAAAGACCATCGTAGACCAGGGTCGCCCACTGGAGTCCGAGCTCGATCTTGGTGTGAGCGAGTTCACGCTCTAGCGTGATGTCCTCAAGCTGGCGATGTGCCTCGAGAAGGACCGTCGCCGCCGGTGCCTCGTAGACCTCTCTAGACTTTATACCCACTCGACGGTTCTCGACCATGTCGATGCGACCGATCCCGTAACTGCCAGCGATGGCGTTCAACCGGGTGATGAGGAGGTAGAGAGGCATCTCCTCTCCGTCGAGAGAGACCGGGACCCCTTTATTGAACCCGATCACCACACTGTCTGGGACCGACCCATGCGGCACGGTATAGGCATAGATATCCGAAGGCGGAGTGTTCCAGGGGTCCTCCATCTCGCCACACTCAATAGCTCGCCCCCAGAGGTTCTGATCGATCGAATACGGGTTCGCCCGGTTTGCGTTCACCTGCACACCGTTGGCTAGTCCATAATCGATAGTATCTTCACGAGCAAAGCCCCACTCGCGAACCGGAGCGAGCACCTCAAGATCTGGAGCCAGTGTTCGAATCGCCACCTCGAAGCGAACCTGATCGTTGCCCTTGCCGGTGCAGCCGTGAGCGACAGCGTCCGCACCATAGCGACGCGCCACCTCGACCAGGTGCTTTGAGATGATCGGGCGAGAGAGCGAGGAGACGAGTGGGTAGCGGTTCTCATAGAGCGCTCCAGCGCGTATGGCACGAGCGATGAACTCATTGGCGAACTCCTCTTGCACCTCGACAACCTCAGCTATCTTGGCCCCAGTTGCTAGTGCGCGAGCTCGTACCTCAGTGAGGTCCTCTTGCTGGCCGACGTCTACCGAGCACGCGATTACCTCGTACCCCTTCTCTACCTGGAGCCACTTCAGCGCCACCGAGGTGTCAAGCCCTCCCGAATAGGCGAGCACTACTGTCTTTGCCATCTCATCTCCTCGTTGTAAGATCAAACCAAAACTTATCGGTCACACCTAGTGCCTGTCCACCGGTGAACACTCTCCATAACTTGCAGGGTCGACGGCGACACCAATTGGTTTAGCCAACGCCTCTCGTCTCAGCGAGCCTAATACCTACCCGAACGGATCGCTAGGGCTGCAGGTAACTCATCTGACCCATCTATCTCCAGCTAATCGAACAACCAACCACTAGCAGACTCCTCCACTAGCGTCTCAACCCAGCTAGCACGATCCCAGATGCCAACGACCAATACTCGGCGGCGATACGGGCGCCGGAGAATTGCCGAACAGGCATCGCGCTACAGCGCCTTCTCTTCCTGGCCGGTCATCAAGTATCCGCCTCTGACAGACCTAGAGCCGAGTCAACCCGGCAGACCTGCAACGTCACGCATCAGCTTGGCAAGGTGAGCTCCGCCCATGGGTTGGTCGGCGAGAATCAGTACCGTGTCATCGCCGGCTACCGTGCCTAGCACACCATCTGGTCGTGTCCGATCGAGGGCGGATGCGACGACATGAGCGCAGCCCGGCGGGGTCTTTAACATGACGAGATCACCGGAGTTCACGACCTCGACGACCCACTCTCCCAAAACTCGCTTGAGGTACCCCTCGGTACTGATCTGATCCCTTGGTAGGTCAGGGATAGCGTAGATGCTCGCCCCTCCCGGTCCTTTAACTTTGATCGCACCAAGTTCGTCCAAATCTCGCGATACGGTAGCTTGGGTAGCCGTTATCCCCTCCTCGGCCAACATGTCCACCAACTGTTGCTGCGCCGAGATTGGAGCTTGGCTGATCAGCTTGGCAATCCGATACTGACGCTGATTCTTTGCCACTAATCCTCCTCACTGATAAGCCGGAAAAGCCGTTCCATAGCCACCAATCGGTTTTTCGCCTGTGCCCAGACCGCTGAGCGCTCAGAATCAATCACCGAGGCAGCGATCTCCATTCCGCGGTGAGCAGGAAGACAGTGCATTACGAACGCATCCTCTGGAGCGCTCAGCAACAGCTTCTCGTCTATCGCAAAACCACGAAACTCGCCGACTACTCTGTCGGCGCCATATCCGTCTGCTCCCATCGAGACCCAGACATCGGTGTATAGAACCTGTGCCTCGCGCACCGCGGCGCTGGGGTCATCGGTGAGCTCTACTCGTGCCTCAGAGTTGCAGAGTCTTCTAAAGGTCTCAAAACTTGCAAGGTCATCGACACCAAACTGGTGACCGGCGGGAGCGGCAACAGTGACATCCCACCCAAGGGCAGTCGCAGCCTTCACGAGCGATCGTGCCACGTTGTTTGCATCACCTAGGTAGGCGATTCGAAGGTTGGGAATCGGCTCTCGGAGATCGATCTTGAGGCGCTCGACAATCGTGATCACGTCAGCGATGGCTTGTGTGGGGTGCGCCCAATCAGTGAGCAGATTGACGAGCGGACGCCGATACTCTGAGGCGACCTCAGCCATCCGACGGAAGGTCTCATGACTCTG
>DAHXNM010000293.1 GCA_027365375.1 Ferrimicrobium sp.
AGATGTCATAGCTGATCGGCTGTACTCCCTCTGGGATCTGCACCCCTGGCAGCGTGAGCACATAGATGTGATCCGACACACGCTTGCGTGCAAGCAGGGTAGAGCGGATTACCTCCACGCGCGTACTGGTCGTGATGACCGGGCCTTGCCATTGCGATACCCAAGGGATGACGAACCCCATGGTCTTACCTGACCGGGCTTCTCCCGCAAGGAGCATTGAGAGTTCAGACGAGATCGCTATTGGATTCTCGGGATCGTTGCGTGCGTAACCGAGTACGAAGCCGTAGCTGTCCAGGCATCGCTCACCAACGGGTGTCTTTGTCCCGCTTGGGTGGACCTGATCTTGCAGGATGATCTCGGTTGGGCTAAAAGGCCGGTACTTGCGGGCCTTGAACGGTAGCCATTTTGCCGGATCGTCAGAGCTTTTGTCCAGTGCAGAACGACCGCCGAAAAGTTTAGAACCCGATCCCATCGATTGGAAGAGATGGATACCCACAACCAGGGGCACCATGCCAACGCCAAAGACGAGGACAGCTATTGCTGCTGCGGTTACCCGCCAGAGCAGGGGATTAGGGAGCACCTGGTGTGTTCGATATACCACGGTGGAGTGGAATAACCACATCGTTGCCAAGAACTTGGCAAACGTGATCGTGTGTGGACCCCATATCGTGCTCACAGCCTTCATAGCGACCCACAACCCCGCGACCAGAGATAATCCAAGGCCACCGAGGATTACAACTGCTGGTACGCCGCTTTCGTGATTTGTTGTTGTCGCACTCACGGTGTTCTCCCTAGCATTACTGCAATTACATTGAGGTGTTCGCGCAAGACTCCATCAGCACCAGGGCTTAACAGATCTAGCGTTTCACCAAGGATATCTGTGATGATTTGCTCGAGTCGGATGCCGTCGGTGCTGCGCATCCGTGGATCGAGAGCGCTCAGGGTGAGTAGAGATTGCGAATACCCAGGCCGGAATGTATTGACAACAAAGTTCGTAAGGGGACCGATGATGTCAGCGCCGTCACCTTCTAGGGAAAGAAGTTCTTCGATCCAGAACACGTCGCATCGGACATTAGATAGTACCCATCCGCTAGCATCACCACTCAAAGCATCGCCAAAGATGTGCTCAAGCTTACCGATGAGGTTTTTCCCTCGTACACTGTCTGGCGCAGCCCACTGGCCAAGTAGGTCTCGCGATGGAACGGGTTCAACACGCATGATCAACGTGGTAATCATGTTCACTAAAGGCAACCAGTCGCTGACTTCAAGGTTGGGCTCCCCGAGCCTCTCGCTAATCCAAGTGCGAGCCATGTCAGCTAGTAGTGGAACATCGTAGATTGTTGGCGGCTCCGGCCCCTGCACATAATCCTCATCCGCGTGGATGTCCTCATTCGTGAGCTCAAGAGTGTCGTCCACAGCGAGCTCGATCGTCACACCAAGGCCAGCCACGGTGAAGAACATCGAGGACCCAGTCGACCCAACTTCACAGCCATCGTAGACGGCGGCCAACGCTAATTCCAGACGGATTGCCGCTAGTGCAGCATGCTCCCGCTGGACGTGAAAGATTCGCGCGGATCCAGAGGCAACCGGCACCAGTTTCCACGCAGTGTGGTTACCAGCATCCCCAAGCCGAGTGATACCAACCGGCACCCAAACAATCGCTGACAGGTCGGCTTCACGACTTGCGCTACTCGTGATATCGACTACCCAAGTGGTGGTTGAACAACGTCTCACGCCTGCCTGGACCACTAATGGGACCACTGCGGGAGGGAACCGGTCCACATGAGCTACAAGCGGCTCGATGAGTTCAGTTACCAGCAAGGGTTGATCGCTACCGTAGTAGGCGTAGACGTATCGAATGTTGTCCGTAGTGTTTAATCGACGTGTGAGTTTCATCGACTCAATCAGCCCGACGAAGACAGGATCGCTCGACACTGAGGCATAGAGCGCTTCGGTCTCTGCGTCGATCTCCGCTGCCTCATCCTGGGACGCTTCCTCTGCCGCTGTAACCTCGGCCTCGGCGTCTACTACATCTTGCGCTGCCTCATCTTGGGACGCTTGCTCCCCTTCGGTATCAGCATCATCTTCTAGCTCATCACCAACGCTGAGTGTGGGCTGTTCAGTTGTTGGCTCGGGTGAAGCAATCTCATCGGCCTGGGGAAATAGAGCCTCCTGGGACTCGGATACATCAACCTCTGACTGATCCTGCTCCGCCTCTTCGTCATCAGCCTCAACCAAGTAAGGGCCATCGTCAGCAAGTGCGATATTTGTAGGAACATCTCCTGGTGCGTCTGGTTCCGGTGCCCAATCTTGGAGACCAGACTGGTCGCCGGCTATGACATCAGTCTCAGTGTCTACAGTATCTTCCGCTGCATCCTCAGTCTCATCCTCTTCTTCGTCATCGGATGACTCGTGGTCAGTGCTGTTGTCCCCTGGCTCATCTGCAGTATCACCACCGGATGCCTCAGTTGTTGGCTCGGGTGCAGCGGTTGAGTTGGTCTCGATAGCTACAGGCCCTTCGTTCCAATCGCTAAAGATCTTGGCTTTGACAAGTTCTGGGGCAATGTCGCCCGTCCAATGAGGGTCGCGCTCGGGGTCAACGGGAGAAAAGCGAGACACTGGCTCAATAACTGCATCAGTAGAGTGTGACTTGTGGATGTTGCCGTTCTCGAGCGTGACCTCTAGGGATGTTGAAAAGGTTCGGCGCATGTCGGTCTCTGCACCACTGTTGAGAAAGAACTCGCGCATCATCTTGCGCGTCTCGCCATCAACACCTAGCCGAGCTCCTAATTCAGCAGCAAAACTTGGTTGATTCGCCTGTTGCCAATCGCGAGTACGTGCGTCTTCGTTCATGTTGGTATTTGTGTCAACGACCTGCTGGGCAAGCGTTGGGGCAATCCCACTATCGCGGATCTGGCGGTAGATGTCGATCTCACTCTCGTCCATCTCGGCCTCAATCATGGTGTCCTCTTGAGCGCGGACTAGCATCCACACGACGAGCGCCCCAACGATGAAGATGAGCACCTGGACACCGATTCCG
>DAHXNM010000323.1 GCA_027365375.1 Ferrimicrobium sp.
ATAAGATCGCGAACCTGATCCAGTTCGGCATAGAGACGCCTCGCCTCATGGGCTAAGGCTCGCTTCGACTCGTCAAGAATAGCAGTTTCCAGACGTGAAATCGACTCCAATACCGACACTGCCGGATAGAGCCCACGCTGGGCTTGCGATCGGCTAAGGACGATATGGCCATCGAGCACCGAGCGGGCAGAGTCAGCGATCGGGTCGTTCAGATCATCCCCGTCAACCAGCACCGAGTAGATTCCGGTGATGCTTCCGAGGCTAGAGGTGCCGGCACGCTCCAAGAGCCGCGCCATAAGCGCGAAGACCGATGGTGGATAGCCGCGAACACTCGGCGGTTCGCCGGCTGAAAGCCCAATCTCACGCTGTGCCAGCCCAAGACGGGTGAGCGAGTCCATCACCAACAGGACCTTCTTGCCTTGGTCACGAAACCACTCTGCCACTCTCGTAGCCGCTAGAGCAGCACGGACGCGCAACAGCGGAGGTGCATCGGAGGTCGCCACTACGATAGCAGCCTTCGCCAGTCCCTCGGGACCAAGATCGTGTTCGAGGAACTCCTTCACCTCTCGCCCACGCTCTCCTACCAGCGCTAGAACGATAACGTCGACATCGGCACCTCGGATCATCATCGAGAGCAACGAGGACTTGCCTACTCCAGCACCGGCAAAGACACCGAGTCGTTGCCCTATTCCACACGGGACTAAGGTATCGATAACCCTGATTCCGAGCGACAGCTGTTCATCGATCAAACGACGATCCATCGGCGAAGGGGCACGTCCTTCTATAACAACCAGATCTTCCGGAGAGAGTGGTCCAAGCTGGTCGATCGGCCGTCCCTCGGAGTCCAATACCCTGCCAAGCAGCGATGGCCCGACCGGGAAGAGTGGTGGTCGCTTCAGCGACCAAGCAGGATTGCCGTAACGCACCCCGGTCATCTCCTTGAACGGCATACAGATCAGCCTCTGATTATCGAGTCCAACGACCTCAGCGATGAGCGTTCTAGACCCTCCTAGGTCCACTACGACGGCATCTCCGATCCCTGCCTCGACTCCCTCGACCTCTAGGTGCATGCCAACCAGTCGGCAGACTCTTCCACGTGGCGTCGGTTCTACCACCGATAGCAGCCGTTCTCGCATCAGGTCAGGAATCATGGTGCCAACTACCTAGCTCATTTACGACACGCTCAAAGGCAGTGGCGATGCGTGCATCAAAGACTCGGGCACCCGACTCCACGACAAGATCGTGAGAGCCAAATCCGTCACCAACTATAGCTGCTGCCTCGAGACCCTGCTCGAGCAACCTGGGGATCAACACCGCGTTCACTTCATCGAGGTTTTCAGCAGCCACCCTCACCAAGAAGGTCTCCTGGGTCGCTGCTGACTCCGCCGTCTCTTCGACGATCTGACGAATACGATCGAATGGCTGAGCAATCTCGGTGCGAAGAATCCGCTGTGCGAGTTCGAGAGAGAAGCGAATGATATCGGCTAGCTCCAGCGAGAATTGATGCGCTCGTGCCTGGTGGAGTCCACGAATCGCGGCGTCGAGTAGCGTGTTGTTCTGACGAGAACGCTCGAGTTCTTCTTTAACCTCTCGATCAAGAATCGCTCTAGCATGCTCTATCCCGGCCGCAAAGCCTTCGCTGTGAGCCGCTTCAAGCTCCTCGCGCCACTCGGCCATAGATCGAGAGGCAGTCGCGCTACCAAGGCCGATGTCCTCCAGGACGGTCTCCACTGAGGGCAGGTCGAGTCTGATCACATCACTTGGGTTAGAGCACGAGTCCATCAGTCGACTAACTCCTCATCGGAACGAATTAGCATAATCTCGCCCGAGGCTTCGAGTTCGCGGACAGAGCGCACGATCGTCGCCTGCGCGGCCTCAACAGTGGAGAGCCGAACTGGGCCAAGGATCTCGATCTCCTCCTCTAGGTCAAGTGCAGCTCGCTCTGAGATGTTGCCCATCACCTTCGCAACCGAGGATTGGGCTACACCCTTTAGAGCGACCGCGAGATCCTTCGGACTTACCTGGCGCAAAACTCGCTGCAAGGTACGGTCGTCCAGAGCTAACACATCTTCAAAGACAAACATCTGCTCTCGGATGCGATCGGCCAACTCCGGATCGACCGCATCGAGATCAGATAGGATACGTCGTTCAGTCGTCTGGTCTATGTTGTTAAGGATCTCGACGACTGAGTTCAGCCCGCTGTGCATCGCCACCGGTCCTGACTTGGTGAGACCAGCGAGCTTGCGCTGCAAGATTACAGCAGTCTGTTCGACGATAGACGGGTCAACCCGATTGAGCAGAGCGATACGACGGGTGACGTCAGCCCTCATCTCATCGGGCATCGCCCCCATAACCTCAGCTGCCATAGTGGAGCTGACGTGAGAGAGGATTAGCGCAACCGCCTGTGGGTGTTCACCCTGCAGGAACGAGGCGAGCTGGAAGGACTCGACATGAGACAGAAAGGATAGCGGATTCTCGATCGATCGGCCGGAGAACTGCGCTAACACCTCGTCAGCCTCGTTCTTTCCCAACCGGGCCGCAAGGATATTCCGTGCTGCATCCATCCCACCCTGGCCAACAGTCTTGACGGCGATGACGGACTCGACAAACTCCTCCATCAGCTCCGAAATCGTCTCCTTCTCAAGGCTCGGCAGTTTGGCGATCTCAAGGGTGAGTGCAACCGCCTCTGTTTCGCTCATCGATCGCAACACACGAGCCGCCAACTCAGTACCTAGTTGCACCAAGACAGCTGCTGACTTCTGGATCCCTGTGAGATCTTTGACTTGGGTCATCTAGTACCTCGAGAACCCATCCAGATGCGCAGCAGCTTTGCGACATCATCTGGCTGTTTGTCTATATAGTCGAGCACATCATCAGCGACAATCGGCTGTGCTGTCGGCATCGAAAGCGCGGGCATCAACTGTGTCTCGTCACCGGGACCGAGGGCCATAGCCGGCGTGCCCGCATCGAGGAAGAGTGGCTCAATCTCCGTTCGCGCCGATGATCGCGCCATCAGCAGGATTGCTCCAACCACACCAAGCACCAGCAACAGAATCTTGCCGATTGAGAATATCGAACCAAGCGGACTTGCGGTGGCTGCGGGTGTCGCCGTCTGCGTAGCAAACGGTAGCGCCACAACGCTAAGGGTATCACCACGCTTGGCAACGATCCCGGCTGCGGCGGCAACCATATTCTTGATCTTGGTAAGCGAGTAACCACCTTTGAGCTTCGAGTTCACCGCCACCGCCACCGATAGCCGCTGTACTTGCCCGGGAGCCTGCACCGTCGTTTGGTCAACTTGACCAACCGCGTAGCTGTTGTTCGCCGAGTTTTGTTTGTAGTTACTCTTGGTTCCGTTCCCTGCCGCTGGCGTCACCGCACCAAGAGTTCCTCCGGCAACCGTACCGTTTCCGATGAAGGTCTGGGTCTGGGTGTTGGACTGAGTGAGCGCTGATTGCGGCTTGCCCTTGACCGTCGGAATCTGTTGTGACTTGGTAGTCACCTGGTTGTAGTTCAGGGTAGCGGAGACTCGAACGTTAGCCTGATTGGGGCCGAGAACCGAATCGAGCATCGACTGCAACGATGCCTCCATCGTGTTGTCATAGGCTTGGGTAGTTGAACTAGTTCCAGTACCGGTAACCCCTTGTCCCGGTGCAGCCAATACATCACCGTTCTGATCAACTACGGTTACCCCTTTGGCGTTCATATTCGGGATTGCGGAGGCCACTAGATGCACGATCGCCTGAACTTGAGTAGACGACAACGTCACTCCATTATCCAAAGTCACGATCACCGATGCCGTCGGAGTCTGATTACCTCCAACGGCAAAGACATCGGTCGGAGGTAGCGCTAGATTGACCTGCGCAGTCTGTACTCCGTTGATAGCCTCGATCGTCTGCTCGAGCTGGCCCTGAAGTGCTGCCTGATAGTCCGCCTGCTGGGTGATCTGTGAAGTGGTGATGCCGACGCTGGAGAGCAAGGAGAGACCGACCGTTGAGTTGGCCGGCAGACCTGCCTGTGCCATTGCAATCCGCTCCTGATCGACCATGTTCTGGGGCACCTCAATCACCGACCCTGAATCCGCCAGCTGATAGGGCACGCCTGCACTTGTCAGCTTTGTGGTGATCGAACCGGCATCAGATGCCGACAGATTAGTGAACAAGACACCATAGGTCGGCTTTGAGGTCATCGTCGACACCACGAAGACGATCGCGACTACGATCGCGATACCGACCAAGACGACGGCCTTCTGTCCGGTGGTAAAGCCGTCGGCAAATTTCTTCAAACTCTTGGTAACGTTTGACAGCGTATCTGTAGACGCCATTTCTTACTCCTTGCCCAAACTTGCTAGCTATACCCTGCTGGTAACTTATGATCGCCTAGAACTGCGTTGACATGATCTGGCCAAGCGAACTCACCGCGCCGTTGCGCAGGGCGACTACCAGTTGTGTTGCAAGCAACGACTCGTTGGAGGCGACCATCGCGTTGCTCAAGTTCGCCTGCCCAGCGGCTACTTGTTGTGCTTGAGTCGCAGCGGTAGCCTGGGTTCCCTGCAATGAATCGATGGCATTTCCGAGAATTTTGCCAAAGGAACTGGACCCTGCCGCACCACTCGGGGCAGTCGATCCGATTGGAGGAAAATTCGCCCCAAGGCTCGAAGTAATAGCACCAATTGCGGGGACCATCAGCTCACTATCCCTAGAACGGAGAGATAAGCCGCCTTCGCCTGACTGATTACCGAGGCGTTCGCTTCATAACCGTACTGCGCAGTCACCAGGTTACCTAGTTGAGTGCCCATATTGATGCCAGGCTCCTTCACCAATCCCTGCTTGTTCGCCAACGTAGAACTCGGATCATAGGCGAGCACACCATTTGGTTTAGGGGTAACGATCGAGCTCACCTGGACCCCATCTCCAAGCGCATAGTTGGTGAAATTAGGTATACTCGAAGAGTTCACCGATGGCTTCGGAGCCACTAGAACCTCTTGTTCTTGATATTGAGGTTGATTAACACCAGCGATATCGTTAGCATTTGCAACATTTGAGCCGATCGTGTTCAACCACGCCTGTTCGACATTCACACCACTACCAGCGATGTTGATAGCACCAAAGAGAGACATTAGAACTGGCCTCCCATCGCACCCGAAAGAATCTGAAACTGAGTAGTCAGTTGATCAGAAACAGCCTGATATGAGAGCGCATTATTTTGCAGTCTCACTAACTGGTTTCCGGTGGAAACATTGTTACCATCCAATGACTCTGGATTGGTAGATGGACTCAGCGTCGCTGACGCCGTCCCTCCATTGGCAAGCGCGCTCGAGAGCGAAGACTGGAAGGAGACATTAGTCGCCTGAAAACCAGGAGTGTTCACATTAGCCAGGTTGTTTGCGATGGCATGCTGCTGAGCCGTTAGCCCATCGAGAGCAAACTGGAGAGCCTGAATCGAGGTAGAACCCACGGTACCGCCCTTTCAAAGTAAGGCTATCCATGGCCTACTTCCGAGCGATCCGTGCTCGCAGGAGTAGCTTCGGTCGACCAACGCAGCCACTTAAATAACTTTTGGACGACGTCACTGTGCTCTCACGCCTACTGACCTGTGAACGTTCATCGTTACCTGTGGCAGCTGAAGGCAATGCCTCGTCGATTACACAACTCGTGCGATCGAGCACCACGCTAATAAGTGATGATCGTTTAGGTTAATCTGCTGGGTGCCAAGAGTTTAATTCGCCAGCTTACGCCAACACTCATGAAGTCGACTTCGATTATGAACGAATCCACGGACACTATGACAGCGCAGAGATCACATGTCTATAGTCTTTTGCGTGCCGCCAAATTCATGCCAACACATCGATCAAAACTATGCGATCTGGATCCTTCATTCGTGAGTAGCGCAACACCGTCGAAAACGCGTCCATTCGAGTCCGGAGCTCCTCACTCAACTCCTGCGTACGCGCCACAAGTGCCTCGGAACGTCCTCGTAACAACTCAGGGAGACGAACATTCGGCTGCTCGTGACTGAAGCTCTCCGTCGCCACTTTGCCGGAGGCGAGAGACTCAGCGACAGCGTCGAGATGCTGCTCGTAGGCGTCGAGATAGGCTATCCACTCCTCCACCTCAGACCACCAACGCTATTAGCTGATCTGATCGCTCAACTTGAGCACCAACAACGGCCTTTGCCGAGCTCTCACTCCCCTCGCCAAGGCAAGAGAGAACAAAACAATGTTTAACTCGCCGACTGACTCCGGAAACATCCTCAAAGACATCAGGGCTGCGCATCTGCCGATGCAGCGATGAGACAGCCAGTATGTCAGATGAACCTTGGGTTTGGAGAGCATGAGTAGCGCACACCAACGAGACAGGTAGCACCGGCTGCAGCGCAGCTAGCGCCAGTGACACGCTGGTCTTGCCTGTATAGGTCACGACGAATCCTTTCTACAGAGGTTGGTCAATCTCGCCGCTGAGACAACTCGCCCCGCTAGCTCAACGATCCCAACCGAGTCTCCATCATGTCGAACTCCTGTTTGAGCATCCTGTGCTCTGAGTAAATCATCGGCAAATAGTGCGGATACTGTTACTGTTCAACCGAAATCTACCGATGATATTCGCACTAGCTCAGGTGATCGAGTGAGTAGTCGCGTCAAAAGAGAGCAGGCAGCGAGAGGCCACACCCGGAGAACCTGTAAACGCGCTCAACCTCGAGTAAGGCTGACCACGTTATGATGCTTACCCGATGATGCTTACCCGATGATGATTGTATGGCATTGTCATGTCGGCCACTCGCGAGCACCGACGCCAACCCAAAGGTCAAAGACTGCTTCGGTTCCACCCTGATCCACCTGGAACCAGAGTGAGGATCCTGTTCCCGACCATGGCGGCGGAGGCACTGGCCGAACCAACGCCAGCATCTCTAGGGAGCGAGGATCTTGGGAGCAGCACTCTCGAAATAGGAGGTCACCGTTGGTACCAAGATTGTCATCTGTCTTTGAACGCTAACCTCTATTGAAGCAGCATCTCTAGGATCTGGATTGCATTCAACGCGGCTCCCTTGCGCAAGTTATCTCCCGAGACAAAAAAGGCGACTCCGTTGCTCGATGACCTATCAAGGCGAATCCGCCCTACAAGGACAGGGTCTATCCCTGCCGAGGCCAAAGGGGTAGGGAGTTCAACGACCTGACAACCCTTATGCCGATCGAGTTCAGCGACTAGGCGACCTAGATCTGGAGTTGTTTGACACTCCGCCACAATTGCAATACTATGTCCAGTAAATACCGGCACCCTCACACAGGTAGCGTGAACGCGCAGATCCGGTAGCCCAAGAATCTTTCTCGACTCATGAACAAACTTCTCCTCTTCCGAGGTATCGCCATCGTGGAGCTCTCCAGCAAGGGGAATTACGTTCCCAGCGAGCACTGCCGGAAACTTCTCTGGTGGTGCAAAATCAACAGCACCGCCATCGAAGGTGAGTGCGTCCAGATTTGGGCGCTGGAGCTGGGCACTCAGTTCCGTCACCCCATCCCTTCCAGCCCCTGATGCTGCCTGATAGGTAGCGGCGACGACTCGATTCAGCCCAAAAAGCCGATCTATGATCGCCAATGGAGGCATCGCAATCATGGTGGTGCAGTTTGGATTAGCAATAATTCCGAGCTCTCGACGAGCAGCGTCGCCAGGATTGACTTCAGGCACCACGAGAGGAACGTCGGGATGCATGCGATACGCCGATGAATTATCGATTACAACGGCCCCTGCCTCAGCAAAACGAGGGGCGTAAATCTTTGAGGCGGTGGCACCAATCGAGAACAACGCGTAGTCGACACCAGCAAGATCAGCCGTCTCGACGTCCTCGACCTCAAGCCGTTGTCCGTCAAACTCTAGAAAGGTGCCGGCCGATCGCGGCGACGCGAAAAACCGAAGCCGATCGAATACCAGCTGGCGCTCGTTGAGAATCTGGCGCATCACACCGCCAACTTGACCCGTCGCCCCAACTACCGCTAGTGTTCCCGCACTCTTCATAGCGAGAATGCCTCATGCAGTGCCTGCACCGCGGTCTCAAGCTGCTCCACTCGTATAACACAGGAGATCCGGATCGCCGATGTTGAGATCATCTCGATGTTGATGTTGTGGTTCGCGAGGGTCTCAAACATGGTGGCGGTGACTCCGGGATGTGATTTCATGCCTGCTCCAACGAGCGACACTCGGCCGATTGTCGTATCGGTTATCACCTCGCTCGCGTCGACTTGCCTAGCCACCTCTTCTGTCACCCTACGAGCTAGCTCCAAGTCCAGTTTTGGCGCGGTAAAGGAGATATCCGTGTGGCCCTCGATCGAGGTGTTCTGGACGATCATGTCAATATTCACGCCAGCGTCAGCAATAACACGAAAGATGTGTGCCGCCACTCCGGGACGATCAGGCACCTTCAAAAGGGTGAGCTTCACCTCGGAGGCGTCATGAGAAATCGCACTTACTACCGCCTGTTCCATCGTCTCTTCCTCCTCAACTACCCAAGTTCCTGGTTCCCAGGTAAAACTGGAACGCACGTGGAGTGTCACTCCATAATTCCTGGCAAACTCAACCGAGCGGAGTGCAAGCACCCGTCCGCCGGAGGCGGAGAGCTCGAGCATCTCCTCGAACGAGATCCGCGGTATCTTTCGAGCGCTCGGAACTACCCGTGGATCGGCGGTG
>DAHXNM010000342.1 GCA_027365375.1 Ferrimicrobium sp.
ACCGCCGCCAGCACCGACCGTCCGCACATCGATCGAGGAGGCGCGAATGGTCAGATCCCCAACCGAGGTCTCCCGCCCGACCTTCGGGATCGCCTGCTGCACAAGCGCCACGTCGGTGCTAGTGCCGCCCATGTCAAAGGTCAAGAGATCGCTGTAACCAGCTTGACTAGCGATCCATACCGCCCCAGAGACACCCCCGGCAGGTCCACTCATCAGCATGTTCACAGGAGCAGCCGAGGCGACCTCCAACCCCATCAGGCCTCCATCAGAGCGAAGAATATGGAGACGAGCACCCGGTGCACGACGTCCAAGCTCGCTAGACAGATTGTTCAAGTACTGCGACGCGCGTGGTCGAACATAGGAGTTAGCCACGGTAGTCAGCGTCCGTTCATACTCCTTGATCTCAGGTAAGATCTTCGACGACAATGAGATCGGAATATCTGGAAAGATCTCCTCAGCTAACCGTGACACCTCAAGCTCGTGTTCGTCGTTTGTAAACGAATTCATCAACGAAATCGTGAGTGCTTCGATGCCATGGGTGCGCAGACGCTCCAGCTCCTGCCGGAGTGCATCCTGATCTATGTGCCTGATTACTTGACCGCGTGCATCAATTCTCTCCTTTACCTCGATCGTGTTCTCAAGCGACGCCAACGGCTCTGGCTTCGGCCAGACGATCCAGCCGGCGAGCCCGCCAGGGACAAAAGAGCGAGCCACCTGTAGGATCTGCCGATACCCCTCTGTCACCACCAGACCTACCTTGGCTCCCTTGCCCTCAAGCACAGCGTTCGTCGCCACCGTAGTACCATGCATCACCTGATTCAACTCACCAGGATCCACCGATGCCCGTTGAGTGATCAGATCTATTCCCTGCAAAACTGCGATCGACGGGTCTCCCGGCGTTGATGGCACCTTCGCCCGATGAGTCGCTCCTGATTCCTCGTCTATGAGCAAGAGGTCAGTGAAGGTTCCTCCCACATCAACACCTAATCGATACCCCATTCCTGTTCTCCTCTTCTCTCCCTAGCGGCCGATACCGACCACATCAGCTCATGAACAACCTTCCATCTATCCTCATCTCGGTCACCAAACCAGCTCTGGTTACGTTTGCCTACGACTGTGATACGGAATCACCTTCCCGCGGCAGCCATCGCCAGTAGAGTCGCCTACTTACACCACATCTCGCTCTCTGAGTGCGGCGATCTCGTCCGCCGACAGGCCGAGCAGACCTCCTAGCACCTCCGAATTATGTTCACCCAGCTCAGGACCGACCCAACGAACTCTTCCTGGGGTGCCCATCAACCGTGGTGCAACGTTGTGCATCTGGATGTCGCCAAAGCGCGGATGCTCCAGGGTAATGATGTCCTCTCGAGCCAAGAAGTGAGGGTCGGTCAACATCTCTGGAGCCCGGTAGATCTTGCCTTCGGGCACGCCGTGCGCTTGAAGCAGCTCCTCAAGTTGCTCGGTCTCAAGACTGCTCGTCCAGCGAGCGATAATCTCATCAAGCACCGCCTGATTAGCTCCGCGTGTGCTGTGGCTTACAAATCGAGGATCCTCGGCTAGCTCCGGCTGCCCCATGGCGAGTGTGAGTCGCGCAAAGACTGAGTCCTGATTGGCTGCGATTAGCAGAAGAAGGCCGTCTTTGGTCGGATAGATGTTCGAGGGAGCAATGTTAGGCAATACAGCCCCCGTGCGTTCGCGTATATAGTCTCCTAGCGTGTACTCAGGGATCAAAGACTCCATCATCGCAAGTACCGCCTCGTAGATTGCTGTATCGACCACCTGTCCCTCACCGGTGATCGTCCGATTATGCACCGCCACCAAGGTACCAAGAGCTGCGAATGTGGCTGCTAGTGAGTCGCCAATAGAGATACCAGCTCTCGACGGGGGCGAGTCTGGGTCGCCGGTAACGTAGCGGATGCCACCCATCGCTTCGCCAATCGATCCAAACCCAGCTCGATTCGCATAAGGACCCGTCTGACCATAACCTGTGACCCGAACCAGGATAAGACCTGGGTTGATCTTCTTAAGCGTTGGGTAGTCAAGACCCCAGCGTTCAAGGGTTCCAGGACGAAAGTTCTCGAGCAGGACATCGGACTGGGCAACGAGCGATCGTACGAGTTCCTGCCCCTCCTCGGTTCGTAGGTTGATCGTGACAGAACGCTTTCCTCGTGCCACCACAGGCCACCACAGTGAAAGACCATGAGGCTTCTCACGTCCCCACTCACGCATCGGATCACCTCGACCGGGATCCTCGAGTTTGATCACGTCAGCACCAAAATCAGCGAGCAGCTGACCACAAAATGGACCAGCTAAGAGCTGTCCCATCTCGATCACTCGAAGATCTTCGAGCGGGAGCCGCTCCGGGGTATCCTTAGCATCAATGGTATCCATACTGCTCCTTCCTTACCGATAGACCGACCGTGCAGCGAAGATGTGGCACTTCATGACCGACTCTGCCCACTCGGGGTCTCGAGCTGTGAGCGCATCAAGAAGTTCGCGATGGTGCGACATCGACCTACCGAGTTCGTGCGCGCTGTAACGCTGGAACGTGGCCCGGACACGTGCGAGCTCCATAATCGACTGGACCTGCTCCGACAGCCGGTAGTTCTCCGATCCACTGACAATAAGGGTGTGAAACTGATTGTTCAGACTCGCGATCTGATCCTCGAAGCCATCGGGTCGATCGGCGGCAAAACGCTCCATCCCGTCGGCAAGCTTGCGTGCGACAACAAGGTCTTCCTCAGAGAGTCTCAGTGCCGCCTGCCTAGCCGCGTGCGGTTCAAGAACTCCACGAAGCGCAAACACCTCGCTTATATCCTCTGCCCTCCAGCCAAGTACACGAGCTCCGCGATGAGGAGCTATCTCAATAAACCCCTCAACCTGAAGCCTGCGAAGTGCCTCACGAATGGGTGTTCTTGAGACCCCAAAGCGTTCGGCCAAGGACTCCTCGCGCAGTAGTTGTCCAGCCGTGAACTCTCCTGCGACGAGCTGCTCGCGAAGCTTATTGTATACATCAGCACCTATATCTCCCAATATTGCTCCACTTTCCACCCGACAGAACTGATTTTGCATACAATATCACACCCAAATCTCCCTCGCACGAAAACTTGGAGAGAAAGAGCAAAGCGCCTAGAGTAAACAGAGATGGCTACCCCGAGAGAGGAAAGACGATGGGCCAACCGCGGATCGAGATTGTTGAAGTGTCGCCACGAGATGGACTTCAAAACGAAGCTACTCCATTTTCGACAGACGAGAAGGTGGCCCTGATTGAGGGCTGCCTATCGGCAGGGCTGGAAAGAATCGAGGTTGCTAGCTTTGTTAACCCAGCCAGGGTGCCGCAGATGGCTGACGCAGAGGCTGTACTTGGACGGCTCAGTCCTAAAGCCTTCGGCGGCGCTATAGGCCTAGTTCTTAACGATCGCGGACTCGACCGTGCACTTGCGACACCGCTTCGGGAGATCAACTACGTGGTAGTTGTTACCGAGACATTCTCGCAGAAAAACCAAGGGAAGTCCGTCGAAGCTAACCTCGCGATGGCCGCCACTGTCACGCAACGTGCCAAAGAGGCAGGCCTTCGCACTTCGATCACCATCTCAGCTGCTTTTGGTTGTCCTTACGAAGGAGAGGTCACCGCCGAACAGCTTTACGCTATCGTGAAGAGAGTTGCAGACCTCGAACCCTTTGAGATCGCGATCGCCGATACCATTGGGGTTGCCGTTCCAAAAGACGTGCATGAGCGAATGCAGGGAGTCCGCAAGATCATCGGGTCGCGCCCAATTCAGCTTCGCTGCCACTTTCACAATACGCGCAACACTGGTCTTGCCAACGCAATGGCCGCCGTTGAAGAGGGGATCACCATCCTCGATGCATCGCTTGGAGGAATCGGTGGTTGCCCGTTTGCCCCTAACGCCACCGGCAACATCCCCACGGAGGACCTCGTCTACATGTTGGAGCGCTCTGGATATGAACTCAGGGTAGATCTCCCAAGCCTCTTCCCGGTGGTTGAGCTCCTGAGCCACAAACTGCCTAACCCGGTACCTGGCCTACTGACCCGAGCTGGAATCTTTCCCCCGTTAACCTAAAATCTGCTGCGGCCAATAGCCGGTTCGCTCGCCAGCGTCAGCTGCTGGCTACCTGCTTTACCAGGTCTGAAGGGTCTGAATTCGCACCACAGAATATAATTCCAAGACGATCATTGTTTTTGGTTTCGATCTTGCCAGCTAGCAACGCCGCGAGTGCTGCCACTCCTCCGTACTCGCCCACAAGACGAAACTCATCCCAGAGCCGCTGTCTAGCGACAATCATCTCCTCCTCGTCAACAAGTACAGACTCGACCCCCATGGATGAGAGCAGCTGATAAGCAAGATCGCCACAGCGACGGGCGCCCAAGGAGTCCGCCGCTACTCCTGCCACCTCGACGTCCACCGGACCACCGGCTTCAAGTGCCTTGCGAATCGTGGGTGCTAGTGTCGGCTCTACCGCAATCACACGCGTATCTTCGGGCATCGCAAGCCGTATGCCAGCGACGAGCCCGCCACCACCAGCCGCGACCACAACAACATCGATACCGCCAGCCTGCTCCAAGAACTCAAGTCCCGCCGTGCCCTGTCCTGCCACAACCTCCTCCTGATCATATGCATGGACGAACAACGCCCGGCTCACCTGTTGACGGGCGAGAGCGAAGTCGTAAGCGTCGCCGTAGCGCTCACCATGGACGACTACCGTGGCCCCTAAGGTGCGCAGCCGCTCTAACTTGACGGGGCTCGATGTCTCAGGCACGACGATCTCTGCATGGATCCCAAGCCTGTGAGCAGCGTAGGCGAGTGCAAGGCCAGCGTTGCCGCCCGACGCACCGATTACGCCCGCATCACCAATTGCTCCAGCCTCTTGGGCGGCGAGCACCCGGTTGAAGGCTCCCCTCGCCTTAAACGAACCCGTAACCTGCAGCGCTTCAAGCTTGATTATTGGCCGCGACGGGTGTTCGTCCCACCTTATCACCGGGGTTTCACGCACCCAAGGGGCGATCCTACGTTGAGCCAGAAGCACGTCGGCTGGAGTAATCATTACTCCAGGCTACCGACACTCCACGCTGCCGCGGACATCCTCCCCACCCCTATGGACGGCGTTCCTAGATCGCTCGCGCGGCCCCGTCAGTTCGTAGCTCCATAGGGTAGCTGTGTTGTGTCTTATTCGAGCTAGCGCGACATCCATGCACACACCTCGACCGCATGTCTTCGGGCGGTCGAGATCATATCCCTAGCTATACTCACGTCCGCGTCGTCGGTAAAAAGTTGATGGTGGATGAGCAACCCACTCGAAATAGCTATTATGAGATCTACCAATAATACCATTAGTATTGGCATTGGCTGACAGCTTCGGCAGTATGGTGACAAGAATCTAGCTTAACTACCCCATCAGATATCGATGAAATTGTCGCGGGAACACACCCAAAGAAGTTGAGTTAGTAGCGGTCAAAGACAAGATCTACCAACGTAGGCCACCAGCAACCGGAAAGATAAATCGCCTTCAACAGTATGCTCTATCAGCACTGTTGCATCAACACTCCATCACAGCCATGCTGTCGGAACGGACTAGTACTCACCGAATTAGCAAAATACTCAAAGCCAAACTCGGCAGCAATCCTTATACATGGATGTCGATTCGCGACCTCTTACTCCCTAGTCACAAAATTCTTTAGCAACGCTATGAGAGAAGATTGCATCAGCGTGATTAACACCTAATGTATTTCTATTCTTCTGTCTATTCCTCCTCGCGACTTAAACTGACTCATGTTCACGAACATACCGTCATCACCTGTGTAGCAACGCGACCTGCGCGGGTATCCCAACACCGGAGGCCGAAGGCAGCGTCTAGGTAGTCTCATCCAGCTGTCGCTGTATCTCCATCGACTCCCAAAGGCCGATCGACCTCGGCAGGCAAGAGGCGACCAAGGTTGAGGCCGACCAGTCCGGCGAGGACAGATCCGACGAACACAAGTCCAACCCATGAAAGTGGAATAGAGCTGGCAAGCAACACCCCAGCTATCGGCGGTCCGATGATGGTGCCAAATGACCACACCGTAGAGCCAAGTGCGTTATACCTGGCGCGCAGGTGATCAGGTGCAAGATCATTCGGCAACGCACCAGCTACAGGACTAAGCAACGCCTCCCCTAAGCCAAAAATCCCAAGAGATAGTGCGAGCGCAATATCAACATCTAGATGCGACAAGCCGGAGATATCTGCAATCCCTGCCATCAACCAGGCGAGCGACCAGGCGACACCAACGCCGGCGAGCATCCGGCTGCGGCGCCACCGGCGAGTGAGATGGGCAACTCCAAGTTGTGAGGCCACGATCACGCCAGTGTTTACAGCGAAACCTATTCCGACAATTCTCGGACTGGCATGGACAATGACGGTAGCATAGGCCGCCCAGCCTCCATCGATCATTGCGTAGCCAAAGAACACAAACAGCGCCGAGGAGACCAACCAAGCCAGAAAGCACCGGTCGGCAAGGACAGTTCGGTACCCACCCTTGGCTTGACTCCGATCTCCGTCAAGCTCGGAATGGCTTCGGAAACCCGAGCTATGACGGAGCCCGATGCCAACTATTAGCCCGAAGAGAACAGTTGTAAGCCCATCGACTACGTAGATCACCTCAAAGCTTGCCGGTCTGTGGAGCGAGACGAGCGAGCCGGCGATCAGCGCTCCGACGCCCAACCCCCCATTCAAAACTCCGAATCGCAGCGCGTATGCGCGCGGTCGATTCGGGCCCGCGAGCTGATTAGCCACCAGTGCGTTGAGCGCGGGCCAGATGACAGATTCACCAATCCCAATCAAAGCGACCACGATCACCGCGGCGAGTGGGGTGTGAACCTTTGCAAGACCGATGGTCGCCGTACCTGAGACCAGCAAACCACCAAAGAGCAGGCGGCCCACACCTACTCGATCGCCAACGCTCCCTCCGATGGTGCCGGTAGCTAGTCCGGTAATCCCGGAGGCGGCGACGACAAGTCCCGCTACCGGCAAACTCATATGCCGAATTCTGTGGAGGTAGACAACCAGGAAAGGCAGGGTCAGGCCACTCCCAATGGCCGACACTAATGTCCCCACCAGAACGAGTCGCCAGCCACGACGATCCTCTAGAGCCTCGCCGCCCCCGTCAGCCAACATGAATACGAGCGCCTAACATCCTCAGCCATGATGTCCACACCTACAGTCGTACCTCCTTGACATCCCGTCCGACGAGCGAAAGAACATCACCGCTTGCTCGCAGTTCTAACGATCTCGAAGACCGGTCAAAGTGGAAATCTTTGCTTCAAACCCAGCTGCGCTGCTCTCGACCGAGACGACTGTCCTACCACAGGACACAGCCACACTAGCCTCCAAGTAGGAGATTCACGATCGATTACCGCTAGCAACCAAGGTTAAAAGGAGTACCTATGACCTCCGCTAAAGCTACCCAACACGCGAATGATAGCCGCTCTCGAACTACAACATGGGCTTTCGCCGATGGAGCCGAGACCGGACAGCACGTCCATGAGTTCGACTATGTCGTCATCCCGGTTACTGGAGGCAGCTTCCATGTAGTCGATGCAACCGGTGAGACCCACGACATGCACCAAGAGGCGGGGCTGCCATACGTCGGAACCAAGGGAACCGCACACAACGTCATCAACCAAAGCGGCTCGGCGGCCATCTTCGTCGAGGTCGAACTGAAAGAATCCTCCTAGGGCTAGCCTCCTAAATTGCAGTTCACGGTTAGATGAGGGCGATGCCAACCCAGTTTCAACATGCTCGCCTTCATCCTCAACTGCTGGCCTATTCGATAATCGCCTCTACCTCAAAGACCAACCCTCAGGCTAGGAACAATCCGCTTCAACACTTTTGTAGGATCCACAAGCTCGCCAGGCTCATGGTCTGAATCGACACAGTCAGCTTCGCTCACAAGTTATAGCATCAGGTGACGACATCGCTCATCACATCACATGGACCTCAACTTGACCACGCTTAACTACCAATAGATATTTTCATGATCGACAGGCATGGCTGAGCCGCATGCATCATGGATGCCTCTACGATGACGACAGCTCGACTTGACTTTTTGCCATTATCTTCTAAACTATGTGTGTGAACTCTAGGAGGTAGTTATGAAAACTACAACGGTAGGACCATTAGGAGGCATGCTCGCGCTAGCAGCCTCGGGAATTTTGTTCGCTGCCTGCGGATCTAGTTCGGTGGCCAGCACGCCAACGAACCCACACAAAGCCCGAGCGGCCGTCTTGACCGCCTACCACTACGTCCAACACGAGAAGTCCGTCTCCTTTACAGGCACTAGTTCAGTTACCACCAATGGCGGATCGATCTCCACAAGCGTTAAAGGCTACGCCGTTGCTGCTGGGACCGGGGTCAACTCACTCAACGCAATGCTAACTGAAACGGTCTCCATACCAGGGACCGCTCATAACCTGACCGTACACCAACGGATTGCTAATGGCGAGATCTTCCAGCAGATCCCTGCATCCGAACGCGGGCTAACTACGTTAAGTGGCGCCACCTGGGTTCAGTATCCATACACACCGAAGTCCACGAGTGCAGCCGAGTCATCCACCCAGACCT
>DAHXNM010000286.1 GCA_027365375.1 Ferrimicrobium sp.
ATGGTCAAGTGTCGACGGGTCTTTCCTTTCCTAGTTTTCTGATCTTCCGTTTGAGTTGGGAACGAATCCCCTCGTGGTCTCTTGGAGAGCGTCACACTCCAATCTGTGACATTTTTATAAATCAGCTCTGGGAGTCATTGGAGCAATATGGCCTCTGAACTGGGCTAATGAGCGCGCTCGGAGAGATTCGAACTCCCAACCCCCTGATCCGAAGTCAGGTGCTCTATCCGTTGAGCTACGAGCGCTTGACCTACATGATAGCCAGCGCAGCGCTGTCATGTGCGATAGGACATCCAAGGTCGCTTTTGCCCATCAGGTATGCATCAACATGATGAGCAACAGACCTACCTTCCGCGATTGCCCACACGATCAGCGATTGCCCACGACGCGCGTCACCTGCGGCAAAAACTCCCTCTGTCGAGGTGCGAAAATGTTCATCAACACTAATCGTCCCTCGCTCAGAGATAGTCGGGCTCTGCTCCAGGTCGAACATCGACAGGTCAGGTCCAACAAAGCCCATAGCCAACAAGACTAGGTCGGCTCGAATGCGCTCTTCAGAGTTAGCAACTCGCTGGAGCTTGCCATCCTTATCCAGCGCCACCTCGGCCATTACGAGTGCGACGACTTGACCTGACGAATCGAGTTCGAATCGAACAGTCTCCCGGGCAAACATTCGGTCGCCTCCCTCTTCATGGGCGGACGAGATACGAAACAGTGGTGGATACATTGGCCAAGGAGCGGCCTCAGGGCGAGTGTCCGCTGGTCGTGGCATGATCTCTAGCTGCAACACGTCAGTCGCTCCTTGGCGGAGGACGGTACCCAAACAGTCAGCGCCGGTATCACCACCTCCAAGGATCACCACGCGCTTGTCAGTCGCTGTAACCGGTGGCGTAAACGATCGATCATGGAGCGCACGAGTGGCATGAGGCAGAAAGTCCATTGCCGCGAGAATACCGCTGCCGTCACTACCTGGTAGCTCAAGGAGGCGAGGTCGGGTAGAACCCAGTGCGAGGACTACTGCGTCGTAGTCAGCCTTGAGTTGGTCTAGTGTCAAGTCGATCCCGATGGTGGTGCTAGCACGGAACTCGATACCTTCCTCGGTCAGCTGTCCAAGTCGTCGATCAAGAATCGCCTTCTCCATCTTGAACTCCGGTATCCCATAACGCAGCAATCCACCCACACGGTCGGCTCGTTCGAAGACAGTCACCGCATGTCCAGCACGTACAAGCTGTTGAGCAGCCGCCAGTCCTGCCGGCCCAGATCCTACGATCGCCACACTATGGCCCGTCTGATGCGTTGCCTTGATTGGTTGCACCCACTCATGAGCAAAAGCCACTTCGCTGATCGACTTTTCGATATATTCGATGGTAACCGCATCCCTATTCAGGGCAAGAACGCAGGCCGTTTCGCACGGTGCTGGACAGAGACGCCCGGTGAATTCGGGAAAATTATTGGTAGCGTGTAGCCGCTCAGTGGCGCTCGCCCATCGATCCCTACCGACTAGTTCATTCCACTCAGGAATTAGGTTCCCCAGTGGGCATCCACTATGACAGAAGGGAATGCCACAATCCATACATCGTTGTGCCTGAACTACCTGCTCTGATAGGTTAGATGCTGCGTAGACCTCCTTCCAATCTCGCAAACGAACCTGCACCGGACGTCGCTCGGGATTCTGACGGGGGAACTTGAGAAAGCCTCTTGGATCTGCTGCCATTAGTACCCCCGATCTGAAGTTGTAATCGAGTAGCGAGCACCTTGACGGCGATGGGCTCGATCCTGGAGAACGACTCGCTTGAGGTCCTTCGGATAGATACACACAAAATTACGAATCCATCTACTCTGTGCTGCCAATACTGATGCCGCCCGTGCCGACCCGGTGTAGTTCACATGACGCTCGAGCAGCTCCTTTAGCAACGACTGTTGCTCCTCGTCGATTGGATCGAGGTCAACCATCTCTTGATTCACCCTCTCCCCTGCTCGCCCAGTTGGGTCCCAGATAAAGGCCAAACCTCCCGACATGCCAGCTGCAAAGTTGCGTCCGATAGATCCAAGAATCACCACCACTCCTCCCGTCATGTACTCGCATCCATGATCACCAACACCCTCGACGACCGCTGTTGCTCCTGAGTTTCGGACTGCGAAGCGCTCCCCTGCTCGCCCATGCACAAATAGCTCTCCCTTGGTCGCCCCATAGAGTGCGACGTTTCCAATGACCACGGCCTTCTCCGCAGTGACTCCAACTGTCATCGGGGGTGCGACGATTAGGCGACCGCCTGAAAGGCCCTTGCCCACGTAGTCGTTCGCGTCGCCGCGAAGCTGCATAGTGACCCCAGGAGGAACAAAAGCACCAAAGCTTTGCCCTGCGGATCCATCAAAGGTCAATGAAACTGCGTCAGGTGGAAGAAAATCGGAGCCATAGCGTCGAGTGATGAGATCACCCAAGGTTGCGCCAACAGCACGATCGGTATTGCTGATCTTGTAGAGCAAACGAATAGGCGCCGGTTTATCAAGTCGGGGCTCGACCGCCTCGACTATCTGCGAATTAAGGCTGCTAGCGAGGATATCCTGGCGAGATCCGACTCGGTATCGACGCGGTGCACCCTCTTTGGCATAGGTAAGCCGATCAAGGCCCAAGAGCTGCGCCGCTGGAAGATCTAACGGCTCTAGCAGATCCGCTCGCCCGATCGCCTCATCAAGCGAGCGCAGACCAAGCTTGGCGAGGTACTCGCGCACCTCCTGTGCGATGTACTCAAAGAAGGTTTCGACAAACTCGGGCTTGCCAGTGAACTTACTTCGCAATTCAGGGTTCTGAGTGGCGATGCCAACTGGACAGGTATCGAGGTGGCAGACACGCATCATAATGCAGCCTGATACGACCAGAGGAGCAGTTGCGAACCCGTACTCCTCAGCTCCTAGAAGAGCGGCCACCATGACATCTCGGCCCGTTTTGAGCTGGCCATCGACCTGTACCACCACTCTATCACGTAGACCATTAAGAACGAGTGTCTGGACCGTCTCAGCCAAACCAAGCTCCCAAGGTCCACCTGCATGCTTCAGGGAATTGAGCGGCGCGGCTCCGGTTCCTCCATCTCCACCAGAGACGAGTACGACATCGGCATGTGCTTTTACCACACCCGCAGCAACCGTTCCCACCCCTACCTCAGAGACGAGTTTGACATGGATCCGAGCCCGCGGATTGGCTGACTTAAGGTCGTATATTAGCTGAGCGAGATCCTCAATCGAATAGATATCGTGATGAGGCGGTGGCGAGATCAACCCGACTCCGGGGGTCGAGTTTCTCGTCTTGGCTATCCAGGGGTAGACCTTTTCACCGGGTAGCTGCCCGCCTTCACCAGGCTTAGCCCCCTGAGCCATCTTGATCTGGATGTCGTCCGCTGCACTCAGGAAATCGATCGAGACACCGAAGCGTCCGGAGGCGATTTGACGGATCTTGGAACGTCGATCAGTACCATCTGGCGATGGGATCGACCGCTCCGGGTCCTCCCCTCCTTCACCGGTATTTGACCGAGCCCCCAGGCGGTTCATAGCTATTGCAAGCGTCTCATGAGCCTCCTGAGAGATCGATCCATAGGACATCGCCCCAGTAGAGAATCGACTGATAATCGACTCCGCTGACTCCACCTCGTCGACTGGGATCGGCTGCACACCCTCTGTGCGGAACTCGAGGAGCCCACGCAAGGTATTCGCTCTTCGGCCAAGGTCATCCACCAGTGCCGTGTATCGTCGGAAGACATCAAGACGGCGTTTACGAGTCGAATGTTGCAATAAAAAGACGGTCTCTGGATTGAACAGGTGGTATTCACCGTCACGACGCCACTGATACTGGCCGCCGGTGTCAAGACTTTGATGGACGAACTCCTCCGGATGTTGAGTGTAGGCTCGGTGATGATGAGCAGCTACTGCGTCAGCGATCTCGACAAGAGTGGCGCCTCCAATCGGCGAACGCGCCCCAGGGAAATACTCGTCAACCAGCTCACGGCTGAGTCCATAGATCTCAAAGACTTGCGCTCCGGTATAAGACCCGATCGTGGAGATCCCCATCTTCGACATCACCTTGATGATTCCCTTAGTTGCCGCCTTCACATAGTTGCGCACAGCTACGCGTGGCGACACGTCAGGTAGTACCCCTTCGCGAATGAGGTCGACGATAGAGTCAAAGGCCAGATAAGGGTTCACCGCAGCAGCCCCAAAGCTGATGAGGGCAGCGAAGTGATGGACCTCTCTGGCATCACCGCATTCAATCACCAGACCAGCTTGCGTACGAAGCTTCGTACGCACTAGGTGGTGATGGATTGCTGAAACCGCAAGCAGCGATGGTATTGGAGCATTTTCCCAGTCCGCATGGCGGTCAGAGAGAATGACAACTGCGAACCCGTCTCGGATAGCAGCCTCAGCGGACATCCTGATATCTGCTAGCGCCTTGCGTAGGCCTTCAGCACCCTCACCTACTGGATAGAGGATGTCTATAACCTTCGCATTAAGGTCCGGATACTCACCGTCTTCGTTGATGTACATTAGCTTCGCGAGCTCATCGTTGTCGATCACAGGATGAGGGAGACGGATTTGTCGTACTGACTTTGGTCCAGGCTCAAGGAGATTCGCCTCAGGACCAATAACTCCCTCGTAGGAGGTGACAAGCTCCTCTCGAATGGCATCCAGTGGTGGGTTGGTCACCTGTGCAAAACGCTGATAGAAGAAGTCAAATAGTGGTCTCGGAAGCCGAGAACGTGCTGCCAACGGCGTGTCCGACCCCATGGAACCTATGGGTTCCTGACCCTGAGTGGCCATCGGAGTGATGATCAGACGGGGGTCCTCTTCGGTATAGCCAAAAAGTTGCTGGCGTTGTACAACCGATCCATGTTGAGGCACCAACATGTACCGTGGCGGCAACGTCCCCAAGGCAACCTGATGCTCCTTCAACCATTCACCCCAAGGTCGCATAGTCGCTAGCGACTCCTTGACCTCTGTATCATCAAGGATCGCTCCTTTAACCGTATCGACAAGGAAAATCCTGCCCGGCTCAAGCCTTCCACGAGCAACCACCGAGGAGGGCGGGATGTCAATCACCCCAACCTCAGAGGCGAGTACGACGATTCCTTCATCGGTCACCCAATAACGTGCAGGGCGCAAGCCATTGCGATCAAGCACTCCGCCAACCATCTCACCATCGGTGAAGACTACCGCCGCCGGACCATCCCAAGGCTCCATGAGTGAGGAGTGGAACCTATAGAAATCGCGCACGTCAGCCGGCATCGAGGAGTTTGCCTCCCATGCCTCGGGGATCATCATCATGATTGCATGAGGTAGCGATCGACCGTGGAGTGCTAGCATCTCGAAGACGCCGTCGAGCGATGCGGAGTCGGACTCGGCCGCGTCTACCAAAGGAAAGGCGTCCGTGATGTCTCCTTCAACCAGAGGAGAGGCCAACAGCGACTCAC
>DAHXNM010000008.1 GCA_027365375.1 Ferrimicrobium sp.
GATCATCGACGTAGATCGTACCCTGACATTCGTTAACACCGCCTCTAGTTGTGCATCACCTACATAGTTAGGCAGCAGGATGCCGGGAAGTTCACGAATCTCTGCCAGCGTCGACCCGCAGGCAATAAGGTGCGCAATTCGGTCTCCATCCACCATCGCGGCGTGGGTCCGTGACAATGATCCCTTCGGTGTATGGTGTTGTGCTACCGCTTGCACAAGGTCAGGATGGAAGTTCCAACTGGCTAACAAGTCTGCCCCAATCGCTGCGTGATGAAGTCCATAGCGTTTCCGCTCCGATAACAACATCTCAGATTCACTATCCGCAGTCAATGGGGTCGACCGACGGCTATCCAATACCTCATGGAAGGATGGATCAAGACTAGCAATCACCGCCTCCCCAATATCATGCAACAGGGCGAGCGAAAAAGCCTGCTGCTGATCGGCTCCAATAGTTCGCGCCACCTCTGCTGCTGCCACCGCCGAAGTGATCGAGTGATCCCAATCCTGGGGTGTTACCGTCCCGGAACCCTCGACAAAGGAGGCCAGTGCCAAAGACTTGACGGCGTCAAACCCCAACATCGCGACCCCTGCGTGTAGCTCACGCACTCGTCCGCCTGTACCGTAGAAGGCGGAATTGGCCATCCGCATAATTCGGGACACCAAGATTGGGTCAGCACTCACCAGGGTGGCTACCTCGCGGGCTCCAACATCATCACGCTCGATAAGCGTTAGTAGTCTCCCTGCCACAGCCTGCGAAGCTTCGAAGACCTCAATCTTGTGATTGATATCCTCCGCCGAAACTAAATCCAACCTGCACCTCCTGGATGAGTAGCAGTATCGGCTGATGATTAGTGCATCTTTATTTCTTCGATGACCCGGTCTACTTGCTCCTCGAGATCTACCAGATCGCCATCGTTACTGACCGTCCAGCGGGCAAGTTGGTCTCGCGCCGCCTCGGGCATTTGGACCCTCATTCGGGCAACTGCATCACTTCGATCCATCCCACGATCCTCTACCAAACGCTGCAGCACTCGTTCCGATGAGGCCTGAACGACCAATACATCATCAATACCGTAGTCGGCGACGGTGCGAGCATCCAAAAGCGGAATCTCGACTACGACAACCGGGCTATCGCTCATCTCCTGCAACATCTCCAGAATACGAGATCGAATCAACGGATGAGTAACTTCATTCAAACGCCCTCGAACAAAATCATCGGCAAATACAAGTCGTGCAAGTTTACGACGATCAAGTGAACCGTCCTTGGAGACGATATCAGCACCAAACACCTCCACAAGAGCCGCTAGCCCCATGGATTGCGGAGCCACCACTTCACGAGCGACGGCATCAGCACTGATCGTGGGTATTCCGGCCCGAGCAAAAAACCCGAGCACCGCAGACTTACCAGAACCAATAGTCCCGGTGACCGCGATAACTCGGGTTTTGCCTAAGCGACCCGCCATGTGCGAGCCAATCAACTACTCGGTATCGGTGTCGCCTTCAGCGACCTCATCACCTTCAGCTGGGCCGATAAAGTTACCCTCTTCGTCATACCCATACTCGGCGAATGCGTCACGATACTCAGGAGCGAGTTCACCGCCCTCTAGAGCTTGGCGTATAGAGAGACTGATGCGTCGACGCTGAGGATCGAGGTCGATGATCTTGACCCAAAGCTCCTCGCCAACCGTGACCACCTGTTCTGGTAGATCGACGTGGTGGAGTGCCATCTCAGAGATGTGAACTAGACCCTCGATGCCAGCTGCCACTTGGACAAAGCAACCAAACGGAACTAGCTTCGTGACTCGGCCATAGACAAGCTCACCAACCTTGTGGGCGGCTGCAAACTCCTGCCAAGGATCCCTCTGGGTCGCCTTGAGAGAGAGCGAGATCCTCTCGGTATCCTGATCAACCTCGAGAACGAGAACCTGAACCTCGTCTCCCACAGAAACCACAGACGATGGGTGATCGACATGATTCCAAGAGAGCTCTGAGACATGGACAAGGCCGTCCATCCCACCAAGATCAACAAAGACTCCGAAGTGCACTATCGAAGAGACAACACCCTTCTTTACCTCTCCGGGTCGGATGCTGGTCAAGAACTCTTCGCGCTGTTCGCGTTGATTCTCTTCGAGAAACGCTCGCCTGGACAAGACTACGTTGTTACGGTTCCGGTCTAGCTCAATGATCTTTGCCTCGATGTCCTGACCAATCATTGGGGTGAGGTCACGGACACGTCTTAAATCGACGAGTGACGCCGGAAGGAAGCCACGGAGGCCGATGTCGACGATCAAACCACCCTTGACAAGCTCGATGATCTCGCCTCGAACTACCCCGTCTCGGGCCTTGATGGCCTCGATCTCTTTCCAAGCCTTCTCAAACTGTGCGCGCTTCTTGGAGAGTACCAGTCGACCCTCTTTGTCCTCCTTTTGGAGAACTAAGGCTTCGATCTTGTCGCCTGGGTTGACGACTTCACTTGGAGCGACATCCTTACGGATCGATAGCTCACGAAGCGGAATGACCCCCTCTGACTTGTACCCGATGTCCAAAAGGACCTCGTCCTTGTCGACCTTCACGACGGTGCCAATAACGACATCGCCTTCATCGAAGTCAACAACACTCTTTGCGATCGCGTCTTCAAGACCCGTCTCGCCAAGATCGTCTACCACAATGGTATCTGCGGCCGCATCATCTTCGATACCTGCAGCCACGTCCGCTTCGCTCATGAACTTCCTTACCCGAATATTTCAAAATTGAACCAATATAAATCGAGCCCTTAAAGACTCTCAGTTAATGATAGCCCAATTTCGCTCGACCCGGCCGCGACCTGGAGAATTCTCCCAACAGTTCTTGTAGTGTTAACCATGTGGTGGTTATTCTCGTGCCTCCGCCCAATTCGCACCCACACCAACATTTACCAATAGAGGGACAGCTAGTTCAACCACATTAACCATGGTGTCCCTAACAACCTCCGCTATAAGGTCAGCTTTAGCAGTGGGAACCTCAACTACTACCTCGTCGTGGATCTGAAGTACAAGCCGTGCGCCTGTTCCTTCAAGTTCACGATCCAGCGCAACCAGCGCCATCTTGAAGATATCAGCAGCGAGGCCCTGCGTAGGTGCATTCATGGCCTGCCGCTCAGCCCCTTGGCGTAATGCACGATTTGAAGAGCGTAGCTCTGGTAGATACCGCCTGCGACCAAGCAAAGTTGTGGTGTACCCGAGTTCACGAGCCTGTCGAACCACTTCGTGGCGATAACTCATTAAACCCGGGTAGGCCTCAAAGAACGCCGACAGGATGCCCTCGGCCTCTTCATTCGAGATACTTAGACGTGTTGCGAGTCCGTACGCCTCCATGCCGTAGGAGAGTCCATAGGCTACCATCTTCGCCACGGCACGTTGTTCATAGTTCACCGCTAATGGATCGACCCGATAGATCGATGCGGCGACCAAGGAGTGCACATCGCCGGTAGAACTCAGGACCTGAATCAGCCCCGAATCCTGACTGAGGTGGGCGAGGATCCGTAATTCGATCTGAGAGTAATCAGCCGCGACGAGGAGCGAGCCGGGCGGCGCGACAAACACGCGACGGAACTGTCGTCCCTCACCAGAGCGGACTGGAATGTTTTGGAGGTTGGGATGCTCAGAGGATATCCGACCGGTGCGTGCAACCGTCTGATTAAAGGTGGCATGAATCCTTCCATCCTCGGCAATCTCTCCTCGAAGCCCTTCGTAGAACGTTGACCGCAACTTATCTAGTTCACGAAAACGAAGCACAAGACTCACCAATGGATGCTCTCGGAGACTCTCCAAGACACGGGCATCGGTTGAATAACCAGTCTTGGTTTTCCTTCCATGAGGCAGACCAAGTTCTTCGAAGAGCACCGTTCCAAGCTGCTTGGGTGAGTTCGGGTTGAAGTGTGGGCTGGTGAGCGAGTGAATCTCCTCGAGCGTGGAAGCCGCCTCAGACTCTAGAGCGGTGCCGATGGTCTCGAGTACGTCAAGGTCGACGGCGACACCGGCGATCTCCATCCGTGTCAACACCTTCACTAGTGGAAGCTCAATCTCGTTGGCGAGTCTCTCTACACCCTCCTCTTCGATGCGAGTAAGCGCAAGTTCGAGCAGCTTTGGAATGACGCCAAGCTCACTACTGACTGCGAGTTCATGAGAACTTGCGTCGAAGAGGTCGGGGCTCGCCTCCTGGATCCACTCAGCCTTCAACAACTGGGCCACCTCACGTAGGTCGGATCGACGCTCCGAGGCATCTAAGACATACGCGAGAACTCCGAGATCAATCAACTCTTTGGGGGTCAGCACTGAAGGAGTTGAGATGTACAACGAACGCACTAACTCTTTGAGCCCGATCCCGACCAAGGAGACCTCACCAAGGAGTTCGACATCTGAAGCATCCAAGGCGTTAGGTTGCGCGCTGATCCAGATGGTTGAATCCCCCGCTCCTATCTCAGAACCAAACCCGAGAGCTGAGGGCGGCACCCTCCCTGCCTCACCATCGAAGCGCGCCGAGGTTGCAACAAAAGAGGAGCCCGAGCTGAGTGCTTGACGCAAAGAGTCGACCCTCTGTGTAGTGCCAGAGAGCTTGGTTGAGGTATCAGGCACAGCTGTCACCGATGGGTTCAGCAGGCCTCGCAGACTCTCAAAGACTGTGCGCAACCCGAAAGATTCAATAAATAGTCGCTCAGCCTTAGTAAGGTCTACGTCAGTCGATAAGGTCAACTCTCCGAGCTCCCGACCGATTGGTACCTTCTGGTCAAGTTGGGCAAGTTTGCGAAAAAGTGGGAGCTCCGCCTCCGCCTCCTCCAATGCCGCCCGCTGACGAGGAGATAGCTCATGGAGCTGAGCCAAGATTCCGTCGAGGCTACCGTATCGCTCCAGCAAATTCGCCGCTGTCTTCGCCCCGATTCCACGAACTCCCGGCAGATTGTCAGACTTGTCTCCGCGAAGCACCGCGAAGTCACAGTATTGACTTGGTTCTACTCCATACTTTTGACGAATAGCCGCCTCATCCATAGTGGCTAGATTCGAGACTCCCTGCACGGTAAGATGGACCCGGACCAGAGGGTCGTGCACCAGCTGAAGGATGTCGCGATCACCCGTGACTACCTCGGTTGGGACCCGCTCATCTGCTGCCATCCGCGTTAACGTCGCGATCACGTCATCTGCCTCGTAACCAGGAACTTCAATACTTTGGATACCGAGAACATCAAGAAGTCCACGGACGGCCTCTAATTGAAAGCGGAGCTCATCGGGGGTGGTTGCGCGTCCACCTTTGTAATCTGCATAAAGCTCATCACGAAAGGTTGCCGAAGGGTGATCTAGCGCTACTGCAACATAATGAGGTTGAAACTGACCGATCGCAGAGACAAGCATACGAAAAAAGCCAAAAAGTGCGTTCGTCGGTCCACTCGGCCCATGCATGTCTGGGATGGCATAATAGCCTCGAAACATCAACGAGTAACCGTCGATGGCGAGGAGCCGTACCGCCTCCTCGCTACGACTTCCCGGGCTTGAGGTTGCCATCTATCACCCTCTCCGCTACATCCTTTACCTTGCCGCGCGTGTCCATCGCAGTCTTTTGCAAAAAGCGAAATGCTTCAGACTCGGAGAGCTGATACTCATCCATCAACCGAGCCTTCGCTCGATCAAGGATTACTCGAGTCTCTAGCTTCTCTTCGAGTTTGCGGTGCTCATCATGGATCCGCTCCAACTCTCCTTCGACCAACATCTTCTCGTCGAAGCGAGCGAGAGCAAGCTCGATGGCAGGCACGAGATCGCCGGCCTGAAACGGCTTAACAAGATAGGCCATGACTCCAGCTTCACGCGCCTGTTCAACCAATGACCGCTGTGAAAACGCCGTGAGGATAATCACAGCACAGAGTTGCTCAGCATTGATGGCCTCAGCAACGCTTAACCCATCCATCCCCGGCATCTTG